>JBNGDR010000293.1:0-3205 GCA_049975685.1 Anaerolineae bacterium | reverse complement strand
CCGTGTGATAGGCCTCGACACCGAAGCGCCAACGGCGGAGAATGGGCTGTGCGTCCGAAGCGTCGCTGACCAGCGTCGCGGGATAGACGCTGTCGAAGTAGAGATCAACCTCACCAGTCCGTAGCAGCTCAATCATCTCGTCGGTGTTGCTGACCACGATAACGCGACCCTCGGTAATACCGAAAGGTGCCAGTTGCTCGGCCAGGTAGTCGGCCAGCGGCTGCGTACCCTCGATCACCTCGCCGGGATCGTCGGAGATATCGCCCAGCACAATCGCGCGAGCTTCAGGTTGCAGGGAGGCCGTCGGTGTGGGTGGTGTCACCGGTGTCATGCAGGCTGCCAGCAAACAAAGGCTCACGCCCAACAATAGGATTAATTTCACGCGCGTATTCATTAACTCTCATTTCCCTTTATGACCTGTGACACAGTATATATTCCAGAGGAAGTTGAATATCTGTCGCAAGTATAGCCAATTTCGCCAATTAGGAAACTCGGCGTTCCAGAACTCACCTTCACATTCGCATGGGTGGGGAACGGTGATAGAATGGAGGTGCTGAATCAGGCAGGTTGTCTGGTAGGCTAGGTCCCTGATCCTCGATCTCTGTGTTCCCCAAGGAGTATTACAATGAAGAGACTTGTTCGAGGAGCTTCATGGCGCTATTTCCTAACCTGTGCCGTTCTGTTTATCGCATGGTTCCCGCTTCCCCTTCCCACCCGCGCTGGAGCCGCCGATGTCTGGTGGAACGAAGCCTGGCCCTATCGCATCCCTGTTACCGTTGAGGGCAGTAGTTCCGGTGTCACCGAGGTCGCCATCGACTTCACGGCGGCTTTCGACGACCTGGGCCTCAACGGCGCGTTGCTCGATCTGCGCTCCCTCCGCGTTGTTCCCTACGATGATGCGATCCCTGGTACACCTATTCCTTACGCTGAAACCTATTCTACCATGCTGGAGGACGCCGACCATCCGCAGATCGGCTGGTCCGCCTCCGGTGTCTACTGGACCGTTAACGACGGCTACGCCGAAGCCGACGCGACGCGCTACTCCCAGGGTAACGGCTCCCTCAAAGCCGTCGTGGAGAACCTCCCCGCTTCCGAAGGTGGTTACGGCTATCCCGGCGTCGAACTGCGTATCGCCAGCGGCGATCCCTTGACCGATTGGCGCCCCTACGAATCCTTCATCTACGACGTCTGGCCCCAGGTCAACGCCAGCGCGCTGGATCAGGCGCCCGACCTCTACTGGTTCAAGCTCTACGACACCGGTTGTTCCCCTGACGACCTTACCCAGGGTGGGCCGCCGCTGGCGCTGGATCGCTGGAACCAGGTCAGCGTCTCCCTCTATCCGCTGCATACCTGTACCGAACCCATCCTCGACGCCATCACGCGCATGGAGTTCCACACCCGCGATAACGAGACGGTCAACGGCAACAGTGGTCTCTGGGACGACGGCGATGAGCTGACGCTCTGGTTCGACAACCTGCGCCTGGTGGATCAGGACGGCGGCATGCTCCGCTGGCAGACCGATGGCACTATCAGCACTTACTACGTCTATTTCGACACCCTGGCTCACGAGGGCCATCCCCGGCCCGAGCTGGTCCATCCGGGACAGGCGACTCTCTCCGGCACGGCCGGTGCGCCCGAAGCGGGCGGTTACTTCCACCGGATTCAAGGCTCCAGCACGGGTCCGCTCACCGTCTGGTCTGCGCCGCCCATCGAGAAGATCCTCAAGACACAGGCGGCACCTGTTGCCACGGCGCCGCTCCGCGTCCAGGCCGCGCAGGACGAGTTCGAACCCTTTCAGCTCGTCGTACAGAGTCCCACGGCGGATTCGGTCGCGGTCTCCGTCTCCGATTTTGTCAAGGGCAGCGACGTTATACCCGCGTCCCAGGTGACGCTCCATCGTGTTGACTACGTCACGCTCACTCGCCTCAGCGACGCCCACGGACGACTGGGCGACTGGCCTGATCCTCTCACGCCCCTGCCGATGGGTGCCACGGTAGCGCTTCCGCCGGGCGCGAATCAACCCCTCTGGTTCACGATCCACGTTCCCCGCGATGCGGCGCCCGGCGTCTACGCGGCGACGGTCACCATTGGCCCGGCGACTATCCCGGTGGATCTGGAGGTCTGGAACTTCACCCTGCCCCAGGAGATCCACCTGGCAGGCGAGTGGGGCTTCGGCTGGAGCAATGTCGTCGCGACTTATGGCGGCACAAACGGCGGCATTCACGAGTGCTACTGGGATCTGGTGGATGCCCTCTACGAGGACTTTGCCGATCACCGGCTCACGCCCAAGGGCGTCGGCTGGCCCGCCGGTTTGAACTTCGATTACGATTGCGATACCGGTGTGCTGGACCCGGATAACAACGGGAATATCTGGTACTTTGCGAGCATGGCGCGCAAATATCTGCAGGGCGAGGAACTGGACAACGGCACCGGCTTTCCCTCCTTTCTCATCAAGGGGCCGAGCAGCAATTGGCCGCCCGGCAGTCGTCCTTATTCTTTCTGTGGGGAGAGCCGGGGCACCGAGCCACCGGGGAACGGTGCCTACAACACCAAGTGGTTCCAGTACTGGGACGCCGTGGGCGACTACGTGGGTACCACCGCCGACTACGCGCAGAAGGGTTATTATCACATCGTCAACGAGCCGCAGACCTTTGATGATTATGATATCGTTGCCTATCTGGCGCAGCAGACCAAAGCGCACGCGCCCGAGGTGCGCATCCTGGTCAGCGAACAGGTGGAACCCGCGATTTACGACAACCCGACCTATCCGGGTACCAAGATCGATATCTGGATGCCCACCATCAGCAACTACCAGGTGGCCCGTGCCCACGACCGCCAGCAGAACCACGGCGAGGAGGTCTGGTGGTACTTCCTCTACGGTGACCGCCCGCCGTTGCCCAATCCCACCATCATCGACCGCCCCGGCATCGAGGCGCGCATCACCCCCTGGCTGGCCTGGAGAGAGCGGGTGGGGGGCCTGGTCTATTACGCCACGACCCTCTGGGACCCCGATCCCTGGTCCGACGCGTGGGCGCACAACGGTAATGGCGACGGTTTCCTCTTCTACCCACCCAGAGACGGGACGGTGGCCTACGATCCGTGCCAGTCACAGTCGAACCGGCTGATCACCTCCATCCGCTGGGAGCTGCTGCGCGAGGGTATGGAGGACTACGAATACCTGTGGCTGCTCAACGGAGGCGATCCC
>JBNGDR010000292.1:0-3238 GCA_049975685.1 Anaerolineae bacterium | reverse complement strand
CCCGAAGCCTGACCGTGAAGGAGCACAACGCGTTCCACCGTCACCACCGTCGTGTTCGTGATGAGGAGCGCGCGCCCGCCGTGCTGCGCATCGAAGATAGTGAGACGACCATCGGGATCGGGATAGGCAATATCCGTCTCATAGCGCTCTGCGAAATCCCGACTGTAGCCACCTTTCAGGTTAAGGTCCGAGGTAATGTGCACGGTCTGATAGAGAGGCGTACTTCCATAGGGATGGACACCGCGACAATCGCCCGCCGTAACCTGAATCACGTCACCGGGCTGACTACTGTTGATGGCCAACTGCGGGTTGGCGAAGGGCCCGAAGATCTCCTCGTTCTCGTCGGATCCTCGGACAATACGGGCCCAGCAGCCCCGGCGCTCGTCGGCGCCGATGTCAAAGCCCTGATCGGCAGGGCGTAGATCTCCCTCGAAGTCATGGTACAGGGTCGTTGTGGGATCGCCCGCGTCAAAGAGAGGAGAATCGTCAGCGAGTCGCAGGTTATTATTCTCGGCTCTGACGAAACGGGGATTCTCATGCAGATCGGTGCTGCCCACGGCCCCCCGGTAGGCTCCGGTCTCGGGGAAGACGTCGTTGTAGTAGAGGCCGATGTAGCCGGTCATCTGGCTGTAGATAGCGTGTCCCGTGGTTGCCGTATTGGTAGCGAAGATAGTGTTGCGTATCATCGGTACGTGGTTCTCGGTGTACAATCCCCCACCCTCATTCGCCGTGTTAGCGTAGAGGGTATCATGGAGCACGGTTAGGGACGCCGCGCCCGCCGCGTTGTAGATACCACCACCACGCTGAGCCGTATTGTGATACAGGAAGGTATTCTGGAGTAACGCCGTCCCCCCACTCTGATAGAAGGCGCCCCCGTCTGCCGTTGCTTCGTTACCGTGGAAGAAGTTGCCGTCCAGGACAACGTGGGCACCTGAGTTGTAAAAGCCGCCGCCCTCGGAGGCCGTGTTGCTGTAGACGTGGCTCTGGGTCATGGTGAAGACACCGCCCTCGACGAAGAGGCCGCCGCCCTCCGGCGCGCTACCGCCGCGCAGGTGCAGACCACTCATGGTGATGACCGGTGAAGCGTCGACGTACACCACCCGCCCTTCACCCAGAGCGTCCAGCGTGGTCGTGTAAACCAACGGATCGGGATCGGTCCAGTTGGTACGCGTATAGCCCCCCTGGAAACCCAGAGATTTATCGACGAAGGCAGTCTGTAGTAACAACTCACCGCCCACGTCACGTTCGTTGACGCCCAGGCAGGTTCCCGCGATGTAGAGCACATCCCCCGCGTTGGCATCGTCTATGGCCCGCTGGACGCTGCCGTAGGTAGGCGGCAGGCCGTTGATGCGCACGTAACAGTCGCCCACCTCGTCGGCGCCGATGTCGAAACCCCGGTTGGCAGGCCGGGGCGCGCCGTCGATATCTGTCAGGATGGGACTGTTGGGATCCGCCACGTCCTCCACCGGCGATCCTGAGGGTATACGCAGGAACTTCGAAGAGTCCGGTCTGATGGTAAGGAAATCGGGATCGGCGGAGATGTTGCCCGTCCCGGTACCGGGCACCAGGCTGCCCCCGTAATTGGTAGGCTGGTTCCCGTAAAGATCGTTATAATCGAAAGCGGGCGCGGCATCGGCGACGTAGACACCGCCGCCTGCGTCAACAGCTGCACCCGCCGTGTTGCTCACCACGAGGGTACTGTTGATGATCGGTACCGTGCTGCCCGCATCGTGATAGAT
Organism: Anaerolineae bacterium; assembly: GCA_049975685.1. Taxonomy (GTDB): domain Bacteria; phylum Chloroflexota; class Anaerolineae; order B4-G1; family SLSP01; genus DAOTVC01. Next base: position 1,499 of record JBNGDR010000292.1, on the reverse strand, counting down.
GCCGCCCCCCTCGTCACCCGCGTGATTGGCGTAGAAGGTGTCGTGGCGCACCACGAGCGTGCTGGCCAGGTTGTAGAGACCACCACCATCCATAACAGCCGTGTTGCTGGCGACGATGGTATTCGTAAGATACAGCACACCGCTGGCCGCATTGTAGAGACCGCCGCCCACCGCCGCCGCGTTGCTCACCAGAGTTCCCGCATCGAGGATCAGGGTGCCACCGCCGGTGTTATGCACAGCGCCGCCCTGTCCCGTTGCCACGTTGGCCACGAAGTGCGTGGGACTGATGGTCGTGGTTGAGGCCAGGTTGAAGAGACCGCCTCCGTGAACGGCCGTGCTGGTCATCACCCGCACGGCGCCAAGGGTGAGGGAGCCTGCATAGTTCGCAACACCACCGCCGTAGAGAGCATCCCCCTTCGCAACGATCACGTCATCCAATTCCAGCTGGGCACCGTCGTTGTAGACCACACCGCCGTAATCGCCGGCGTAGCCATTCCACAAGGTCAACCGCGAGACGTGCACCGTCTCGGTCATCGACCCTACCACAGCCAATACCCGGCCCATCCCTCGGGCATTCAAGATGGTCTCCACGGGCTCCTCGCCTTCCTCGAACTCGAAGTCGCTGGGATAGCCACCCTCCAGCGTCAGGCTCTTGCTGATGAAGGCCGTCTGGCTGATCACCTGGGCGCCGACCAAGCGAGGGCGCACTCCCAGGCAGATCCCGGAGATCTGAACGATGTGGTTGGGCGGCGCAGCGTCCACCGCGTCCTGCACGCTGGTGTAGATGGGCCCGAGAACTTCACCGGAGGAGGGAACCACCACCCGCGCAAAACACCCCCCCAGCTCATCGGCGCCGATATCGTAGCCCTGTTGGCTGGGACGTGTATCACCCTCGAAGTCGTGATCGAGCGTGGTATCAGGATCGGCAGCGTCCACACAGAGGGAATCAATGGTGAGGTGGAAATCGCCGCGTGCCCCATCGACGAAGAGAGGATCTACGGAGATATCGTGCGGAGCCACAGGTAGATTCCCCTGAGGAAGTGTCGTCGCCACATTACCCCATACATTATTGTAGTCGGCATCAAGGAGACCTGCACTATCGCGATAGACACCGCCTCCCGTCTGTGCGACGTTGCTCACGACGATGGTATTACGTAAGATGAGGGACCCACTGTCGTGATCGTAGAGCCCACCGCCGAAGGTTCCAGCCTGGTTGGCATAAAGGGTATTGTTGGTCAGGTCCATGATCCCGGCATTGTAGATACCGCCGCCCCCGAGGGCCGCCGTGTTGCTGAAGAAAACACTATTGTAGAGGGCGATCTCACTCCCATTGTAGAGCCCGCCACCGTAACTACTCTCGGCACGCGCTCCATGAATGATGAGACCATCTGCCGCCACCACGCCCGCCTCATTGTAAAGACCACCGCCCCGCGAAGCCATGGTATCGGAGATCCAGACATTCTGGAGGATGGGCGATCCCGAGGTCACGTAGATACCTC
>JBNGDR010000291.1:0-3238 GCA_049975685.1 Anaerolineae bacterium | reverse complement strand
CCGTCGGCGTCCTCGGTGCTCCACCCTAGAACCTCGACGTCGGTGCCGTTCTGCTCATTGTAATACTCTACACCGGACTCGAAGCCAACCATGAAAATGGTAACCGTGGGGATCTTGATGCCACCAAAGGTGGCAACTTTGCCCGTCTGGGTGGCCGCAGCCGCGACGTATCCAGCCAGGAACCCAGCCTCGTCGGTTGCAAAGGTCAACCCACGCACGTTATCGTACTGCCCGCCGAAGGAGTAGTCAACGATGGCGAAGAGAGTTTCAGGGTTATTCTGCGCGAACTCCTCGGTGGCATCAGCCAGCAGGAACCCTACGGTGACGATCAAATCGGTTTCCTGATTAATCAGCTGCGTGATGTTGGTAGCGTAGTCCGTCTGCTGCTGGGATTCCAGAACCGTGCCCTCAACGTTGAGCTCTTCCATGGCCCGCTCGATACCGCGCCAGGAAGTCTGGTTAAAGGAGCGGTCGTCAACCCCGCCCAGATCGGTGACCATGCCCACCTGGAACGGCTCTTCCTCAACCGGGGTCTCTGCCGGGGCTTCTTCGGTGGGGGCACAGGCAGCCAATAGCATGCTGGCTACAATGATCAGACTCAGCCAAATCCATAGATGCTTACGCATTTATTCTCCTCCTAGATAGGGTTATTAAGTTAGGGAACATTCGGTTATCACGACAGATTCTCTTTTTCTCTGTTGGTCACCTCCTTCCAGATGTTAGAGTAACGAGGTCGCAAATCTTAGCGTTAGGTCTGTGTAGAGGCCCTGTCTTTCACTAGTCATTATACTGCACTGATAGGGAATAGCAAAACGCAAGCCTTGGAAAAGGACGCTGGGAGATATCTCACGCCGTTGAATTCTCGTCCGGGTGAACCCCAGCCATCAGCAAGCCCAATTGCTCCCGGGTCGCCTCAGACGCCTCCACCTCTCCGATAATCTCACCCTTGTACATCACCACGATGCGATCGGAAAGGGCCAGGATCTCATCGAGTTCGGCCGAGACCAGGAGCACGGCTACCCCATTGTCACGTTGCTCGACAATCCGGCCGTGGATGAACTCGATGGAGCCCACATCCACGCCCCGGGTCGGTTGTGCTGCGACGAGCAATATCGGCGCCCGCCCCAGCTCGCGAGCCACCACCATCTTCTGCTGATTACCGCCCGAAAGGCTGCCACCCGGCGTCGTCACGTTGGGTGTGCGCACGTCGAAAACCTCCACCAATCGCGCGGCGTTCTCCTGAATAGCTTCGTAATCCCTCACCAGTCCTCGCGCAAAAGGTGGTTTGTAGTAACGATTGAGCACCAGGTTCTCACTCACCGGATAGGAGGAGACCATCCCATATCGGTGACGGTTCTCCGGGATGTGTGCAGATCCCTGCTCCGTAATAAAGCGAGGGTATGCACCGGTGACGTCCACCCCACTGATCTGCATCTTGCCAGCCTCGGGTCGCCGCAGTCCGGTCAACGCCTCCACCAATTCCGTCTGCCCGTTGCCCTGGACACCGGCAACTCCCAGAACTTCCCCCTTGCGGACCTGAAAGCTTACATTATTGACAGTCATGGAACCCCGATCATCCTTCACACTGAGACCCTCTACCCACAACACGGACTCTCCGGGATGAGCGGGTCCCTTGGGCACCTTGAGAATAACCTCACGTCCTACCATCATCGAAGCCAGTGAAGCCTGTGTCGATTCTTCTGGAAGCGCACTCCCCACAACGTGACCGTCACGCATGACGACGATACGATGGGCCACCTCCAACACCTCTTTGAGCTTATGGGTGATGAAAATGATGGAATGGCCCTGCGCCACCAGCTCTCGCATCACCCGGAAGAGATCATCAATCTCCTGGGGCGTCAAAACGGCCGTAGGTTCGTCCAGGATGAGAATCTTGGCCCTCCGGTAAAGCGCCTTGAGAATCTCAACACGCTGTTGAACGCCCACCGGCAGCTTCTCGATAACTGCGTCGGGATCTACCTCCAGCCCGTACTGCTCCGACAGTTGAGCAACACGGGCACGCGCCTCATCAATGTCGATGAAAACGCCATTCTTCTGCATGATCTCCGAGCCCAGGATGATATTCTCGGCTACCGTCATCGGCTGGACCAGCTGGAAATGCTGGTGGACCATCCCTACACCCCGTTCAATAGCATCGCGCGGACTCTCAAGGCGCACAGGTTCGCCGTGGATGAGCACCTCGCCTTCATCCTGGTGATAAAGCCCGTAGATGATGTTCATCAACGTGCTCTTGCCGGCACCATTTTCACCCAACAGTGCCAGAATCTCCCCCCGGCGCAGATGGAAATGGACGTTGTCGTTGGCCAACACGCCCGGAAACCGTTTGGTGATCCCCTGCGCCTCCAGCACCACCTCTTCCACTCCAGGCGCACCACCTTCCACCGTCGTTCGTTGATTTGTCGCTTCATTTCCCATGACGTTACTCCGATTCATAGACTTCACCCTCGGCGGCCGGTGGTCGAGTACGCCCCACAAAGCCCGCCACCACCACAATGGTCACTACGTAGGGCAACATACTGATGAAATGCCGGGGCACCTGCGTAACACCAGCCAACAACAGTTCATTCTGGAGAGCTTGAGTGTAGCCGAACAACAGCGAAGCACCGAAGGCGCCCACCGGTGTCCAATTGCCAAAGATCATGGCGGCCAATGCGATGAAGCCCCGCCCCGCCGTCATACCCTCTTTGAACTGTCCCACCGCCTCCAGCACCAGGAAGGCACCTGCCAGCCCGGCCAACATCCCGCCGATGCTGGTGTTGATGTAGCGGGTGCGGTTCACGTCGATGCCTACCGTGTCAGCGGCACGGGGATGCTCACCAACTGCACGAGTACGTAGCCCCCATTTGCTCCGGAAGAGCATCAACTGTGTCACCACTACCAGGATCAACGCCAGGTAGGTGATCATTCCGTTGGAGAAGATCACCTCGCCCACCACCGGGATCTGTGAGAGCAGAGGCACGTGTATGTCACCAAACTTGCCTGCACTAGCCCAGTCGGGGTTAAAGAAGTAGGTCGTGAGCCCCGTGGCTAGGGTGATAATCACCGTGCCGCTGATAATCTGATCCACCTTGTAACGGATGCTTAACAGGGCGTGGATGTAGGCCATCAGCGCACCCACGATGAGGGCGGTGAGAGTTGCCAGGAAAAGGCTGAACCCCAGAGGAAGGTTAGCAGTAGCCACTTTGACGACGAAGGCACCAAAGGCACCCGCCAGCAT
>JBNGDR010000290.1:0-3250 GCA_049975685.1 Anaerolineae bacterium | reverse complement strand
CCTGCCCAAGTTCAAGGTGGAGGCGGTGACCGACCGCGATTTCTACCTCCCCGGCGAGGAGGTGACCGGCGGCGTCAATGCCCGCTACTTCTTCGGTAAGCCGGTGGAGGAGGGGAAGGTGGTGCTCACGGGCTACACCTTCGACGTGCAGCTCAACGAGGTCTTCCGCGTTGAGGGTGAGACGGACGCGGAGGGGCTCTACGACTTCGCCTTTGAGCTGCCCGACTACCTCGTCGGCGGTGGGCTGGAGGAGCAGGTAGCGACCTTCATCGTCGAGGTGGCGGTGACCGATGGCGCCGACCACACCGAACGCATCAACCTGCGCCTGCCCGTGGCCCGGCAGCACATCCTCATTGAGGCCGTGCCGGAGAGCGGCGATCTCGTCCCCGGCGTGGAGAATATCGTCTACCTGGTGACCGCCGCGCCTGACGGCACCCCCGTCCCGACGGATCTGACCATCCAGGCGGAGGGCCGAAGCTACACCGTCGAGAGTGGCGACTACGGGCTGGCGGCGTGGCGCTTCACGCCCACCAATGCCTGGCAGGAGGTACAGGTCACCGCGCGGGATGGTCAGGGACACAGTGCCCAGCGCACTATCTACTTCGAGCCACAGGGTTACGGCACCGTTCTCCTGCGTCCGGATCGCGCCATCTATCGCGTTGGCGATACCATGGGGGTGGATATCTTCAGTACCGAGAGCACGGGTTCGCTCTACCTGGATATCATCCGTGATGGGCAGACCGTCTCCACCCGGGCGCTAAAGCCCGAGGAGGGCCACGCCCGGTCGGAGATCGATCTGACCGCCGACCTCTACGGCACATTGGAGCTCCACGCTTACATCATCGGTCAGCAGGGCGAGATTCGACGCGACACCCGGGTGGTCGTGGTGGATGCGCCCCAGGATCTGGCCATTGCCATGGGGGCCGATAAGGAGGTCTACCTACCCGGTGAGACGGCGGCCCTCGATTTCGCTGTCACGGGGGCCTCCGGGGAGGGCGTCCCCTCGGTGCTGGGATTGGCGGCGGTGGACGAGTCGGTCTACGCGCTTCAGGAGCAGGATCCCGGCTTCCTCAAGATCTACTTCCTGCTGGAAAAGGAGCTCATGGAGCCGAAGTACGATCTCCATGGGTTCAACCTGCCCGATCTGATGCGCCAGGACGAGGAGGAGATCCCCATCCGTGAGGCACGGGAACAGGCGGCGCAGGCCAGCCTCGCCGGCACGGGGACGGGTGGTGGGCACTCGCTGGTGCTTAACACCCGGGAGATCAAGGAGCAGGGGTTGTGGGATCGCCAGGCGATCATCATCAATTGGGTGACCCGGATTTTGCTGGGCTTTACACCCTTGTTGCCTTTGGCGATCACGGGCGTCGTTGTCGCATCTCTGGCGAAGGAGCAGATCCTTGGTCGCAGTCTTCTCCTCGGATTGCTCATCGTGGTTCTTCTGGCAATCTCTATCATAACGCTGGCGTATTCGCTCCCGGCACCCCAGTGGTACGACGATACGCTGGGCGGACGCCTGCTCTACCTCATGGAGGATGTCCTTGCCAGCGATCCTTTGCTGGTGGTAGTGGGATTGTGGGGGGTGGTGGGCTTCCTTGCCTTCATCGGACTCGCTATCCGAGCTGTGGTGAAGAAAGAGTACGCGCGGCTGGCGGGGTTGGCTCTTCTGCTGCTCTACGTCATCGCCCTGCCCCTTCTCATCTTCGCCGCCGGTTCCTCTGACGTCACCCCGCCGGACTGGCTGGCGGTTCCTGCTTTGATCATCTTCGTGTTGCTGGTCCCCGCCGCCCTCCTGATCTGGGGCGCAGGCGACATCTGGCAGCGGCGACCGTGGCGCGCGTTGGGCAGTTTCGCCATGATGATAGTGCCGTTGCTGGTGCCCGTGCTGGGTTTGATGATGGCCTTCTCGTTGTCGGGCGGCCTGAGTACCTTTGACACCGTGAATCGTGGCTTGGTTGGGGCTCCCGGGGGCCAGGTCTGGGCGGACGAAGGCCTTGAGATGGTGGAGGAGATGGAAGCACCCCGGGCCGAACCCATACCCGAACCTGTTGAGGAGGCGCCCGCGGACAAACAGGCGGGACCGACCTCGACTTCCTCGGCCGAGCCGCCACGGTTGCGCCAGCTCTTCGGCGAGACGATGGCCTGGCTGCCTGAACTGATTACGGAAGAAGACGGTACACTGCATCTGGATCTGCCCCTTTACGACAATATCACCACCTGGCGGCTCACGGCCATGGCTCACTCCCAGGACGGGCGGCTTGGCGCCGAGACCTTCGGCCTGCGGGTCTTCCAGAATTTTTTCGTCGACTTCGACCTGCCCTACGCCATGACGCAGAACGACGAGGTCTCGCTGCCCGTTGCCGTCTACAATTACCTGGAGGAAGCTCAGACGGTGCGGGTGGTTCTGGAGGAGGAGCCCTGGTTCGAGATGCTGGGCGAGGCCGAGAAGACGCTGGAGATCGGTCCCGGTGACGTGGACGTGGTGCGCTTCCCCATCCGGGTGACGGCCACCCAGGGGCGCTTCCGTCCTACTGTCTGGGCCTACGGCCTTCTGGGCTCTGGCGAGCAGATGAGCGACGCTACGACTGCCACCCACGACGTCATCATCGTGCCCGATGGGGAGAAGTTCGAGCTCTCGTGGAGCGGTCGGTTGGAGGAGAACGTCATCCATACCGTGGAGATTCCCAATGCCATCGTCACCGGGACGGCGAAGGTCGCCGTCAAGGTTTATCCGGGTATCGTGAGCCAGGTTGTCGAGGGGATGGACGCCATCCTCCAGATGCCTTACGGTTGCTTTGAGCAGACCAGCAGCGCCACCTATCCCAACGTTTTGGTGCTGGACTACATGGCGACGACGGGACAGAGCACGCCCGAAATTCAGATGAAGGCCGAGCAGTACATCAACCTGGGGTACCAGCGATTGACCACCTTCGAGGTGCCTGGCGGCGGCTTCAGCCTCTTCGGCGACGTGCCCCCCGACCGGATGCTCACCGCCTACGGGCTGATGGAGTTCACCGACATGGCGCGGGTATTCCCGGTGGATGAGAACTTCGTGGATCGCGCGGCCCAGTGGCTCATGGCCCAGCAGGATGCCGATGGTTCCTGGGAGAACGACCGGGGATTGGTCCACGAGCAGACCTGGTCCAACCTGGGCAACGACCGCGTGCCCGTCACCGCCTATATCACCTGGGCGCTCATCTACGCCGGGTACGGTGACGAATCCGCCGCCCAGCAGGGGTTGACCTACGTC
>JBNGDR010000289.1:0-3254 GCA_049975685.1 Anaerolineae bacterium | reverse complement strand
TCTCTATGGGCCCCCCAAATTTCAAGTCGACCATCCGCGAATGCATTGAGCTGGGTGCTGATAGGGGCGTCTTGGTTTCTGACCGTAAGTTCGCCGGGGCCGATACCCTGGCGACCTCATTTGTTCTCGCGAAGGCTATCGAGGCTATCCAGGAGGAAGATCCCATTGATCTCTTCTTCTTCGGAAAGCAGGCCATCGACGGTGATACTGCACAGGTGGGACCGGGGGTGGCTGTGCGCCTCGACCTGCCCATCATCACCTATGCTGTCAAGATCCGCGAGATCGATCTGGAGAGGCGGCGTGTCGTGGTGGAACGCAGAACGGAGCGATGGACGGAGGTGGTGGAGACACCCTTGCCGTCTTTGCTTACCTGCGAAAAGGAGATCGCCGAGATTCCTTTTGCGCCGCTGCCTGACCTTATTCGTTCCCTGAGATACGATCCTGAGATGTGGACGATGGAGGGGCCCGTGGACTTTGACAAGAGAAAGGTCGGTGTCTTGGGGTCGCCCACTATCGTCTATAAGATGGGGACGCCTCCGTTACCCGAACCGGGTGAGAAGATCAAAGCGCGGGAGGTGGGCGTTGAGACGGCAGTTGAACAAGTGCTGGGCAAGGCGGGTGAGTCTGGCGTTCTCAATGCGGTCCTGGGAGGTGTACAGTGAGTACAAGGCGTTTTTGGGTCTTTATTGAACAGGAAGAGGGCGATGTTCACCCTGTCTCCTGGGAATTGCTAGGTGTGGCCCGTAGGTTAGCGTCTCAGGTACAGGAGGAGGCCGAAGCAGCCGGCGATGAGGTGCTGGTTGAAGGGATTCTTCTGGGGCACAACGTCGGACATATCGCCGAGGAGGCCATCACTTACGGGGCGGATCGAATCTATCTGCTGGACGATCCTGTGTTCGAGTATTATCGCAATTGCCCCTATTACAAGAGTATTGCGACTGTGGCCGAGGAGCATGAGCCTGAGGTCTTCCTCATCGGTGCGACAACGTTGGGTCGGGACCTCGCGGGCGCCGTTGCAACGTCGTTGCGTACAGGGTTAACTGCGGATTGCACCAAGTTGGAGATGGGCGATGTCAAGGGGGCAAAGCAAAAGTTGCTTCTGGCGACTCGTCCCGCTTTTGGCGGCAACATTCTAGCGACTATCGTCTGCCGGAAGCATAAGCCGCAGATGTCCAGTGTGCGTCCACGCGTTTTCCCCACACCCGAACCTAACCCTGAAGCCGAAGGCGAGATCGTCCGCAAAGAGATCGACATGACGGAAGAGGGCGCGATGGCTTGTATCCTGGAGATTATCCGTTCCAAGGATGAATCCGTGGATATTGAGTACGCCGACGTTATCGTCGCCGGCGGACGGGGTCTGGGTAGCCCTGATGGATTGACGCTTATCAAGGAGTTGGCGGACGCCCTCGGTGGGGTCGTGGGGGTCTCGCGCCCCCTTGTCGATGCGGGCTGGATTGGCGCTGTGCATCAGGTGGGGCAGACGGGCAAGACGGTGCGGCCCAAACTCTATATTGCAGCCGGTATCTCAGGCGCTTTGCAGCATAAGGTTGGTATGCAGAACTCCGATTTCATTATTGCTATCAACAACGATCCCCATGCCCCCATCTTTGAGGTGGCCGATGTAGGTATCGTAGGCGACCTCTATCAGGTCATCCCCGCGATGATCGAGCAGATTGAGGCCCGCAAGTTGGAGAAGGAGAAGGTTGCATGAACCACAACAGTAATAACGGAAGAATTGAGTTCGATGCGGTCGTCGTCGGTGCCGGGTTGGCCGGTTCCGCGGCTGCCATGGTGATGGCTCGTGAGGGTCTGAATGTGGCTCTTGTTGAGCGAGGGCAGAAGCCGGGCGGCAAGAACTACTTCGGAGGCGCTATTTATACTCACGCTATCGCCGAGGTGCTTCCCGACTTCATGGAGCGCCGTCCCAAGTTTGAGCGTCCCGTCACCGAGGCAGGCTTCTGGTTTCTCTCTCGTGATGGCGGCCTGACCAAATTGCTGACAAAGGGTGGGCAGCTGGACAACGATCCACCCGACGCTTACACTGCTCTCCGCGCCGATTTCGATCTCTGGTGGGCGGAACAAGCCCAACAAGAGGGTGCGTTTCTCATTCCCAAGACCACCGTGGTCGATTTCATCCGTGAGGGGGGACACGACAATGGTCGCGTTGTGGGCGTCGTCACCGATCGGCCCCAAGGCGAGATTTATGCCCCCGTTGTCATCGTTTGCGAGGGGGTTAACAACCTTCTGACGCAGAAGCTGGGTCTCATCGATCACGACATCGAACCGGCTCGGGCGGCCTTGGCTTTTAAACAGGTCATCTCGTTGGACACAGACGCCATCAACGGGCGCTTTGGCTTGACGGATGCAGGCCACGGCGTAGCCGTCTCCGTGTTGGGCGACGTTTCCCTGGGCCTGCCCGGGATGGGTTTCATCTACACCAATAAGAAGTCCATCTCGGTGGGCTTGGGCGTGATGCTGGATGTTCTGGCTGAATATCGCCTACGTCCCTATGAGGTGCTACAGCGTTACCTGGCGCATCCGGCCATCGCGCCGCTCGTTCAGGGTGGGCAGTTGCTGGAATACGGCGGTCATCTCATTCCCGAGGGCGGCTACGGCGATGTGCCTAAACTTTACACCGGTGGCGTTCTCGTTACCGGCGATGCTGCCTCAATGGTAAACGCCCTGCATTGGGAAGGTACCAATATGGCTATCATCTCAGGTAAGCTCGCCGCCGAGACAGCTCTGGAGGCTCACGATCTCGGTGATTTCTCCGAACGGACGATGTCCCGCTATCGGGAACGTCTCGAAGGCACCTTCATCTTGCAGGATCTGAGGCAATATCGGAAATTTTCGCACTTCCTTGAGACCCATCCGGAGTTTATGGGAACCTATCCGGCCTTCCTCAACGAGGCCCTGGGAGATTTCTTCAGCGCCTACGGGAAGCCGAAGAAACGGCTGTTTGGTGAGATCTTTGAGGCGTTGACGGGTAGGCGGTCGCTCATTAAGGCTGCCGGTGATTTCATTTCAATGGGAAGGGCGGTGATGGGATGGTAATGAAGACAGGCGATGCATTCGAAGCGAAAGAACTATCTGAGGATCTCGAGGAAAGCTTGCCCGACGTCTACGTCGATGACCTTTTGGTTTCCATCAAGTACTTCGTGGATGAGGAACAGGCACACCTCTGGATCAAGGATCATGAGGTCTGCCAACGCTGCGAGTATAAGCCTTGCCTCTATTTCTGTCCGGTGAATGTC
>JBNGDR010000288.1:0-3254 GCA_049975685.1 Anaerolineae bacterium | reverse complement strand
TCGGTGGGTTCGATCTGCGTGCTCAAGGGGATGGTGGTTCTCACGAAGCCTTCCAGCGTCTTGGAGTAGGGCACGGTCACCGTGGTATCGGGTGGGGGGATTATGGTGATGCGCGGCGGCTGCAAGCGCGAGGAGACCGTTGCTGTGTCAGATCCTGCGCCGATGGGTGTGTCTACCACGCGGATGCGAGCATCGTAGTCACCGAGCGGTCGCAGCAGGGGAAAGGTCACCTGGTAGGACTGCCGCTGGGTGACGATATCCTGGAATAGAGTCTGGGTCTCCTCCTGGGTCTCCGGCGTGTAGGAGACGAAGACACCGTTGGTCTGAGTGGCGAGTGCTTCCATATTGCCGGGATCGCTGGAGCCACCACCTATGTGCACGGCGTACAGGAGAATGTCGTTCTCCTGACACTGATTGACGATGAGGGTCTCGTGAGCTTCGCTGCTGAATTCGCGGTCTATACCGTCGGAGAAGACGACAATGACGGGACGGTGGTGAACGAGCTTATCCTGGATCTGCGGATCGGGATTCTCGACGATCCACTCGATGGCCTTGTCTACTCCATCGTAGAGTGGCGTGACCTCGTCCACGACCTCGGTACGTAGAGCGTCGAACTCGTTGCGGATGAGGTTAGGATCGAAGTCGGTGAAAGGCACCGTCGGGGTCAATCCTCCCTGCTCGGCGCCTCGAATGCCGATGAGAGCGGCCATGTCCGAGGTGGGGCTTCCATCGAGGGTGAGCATGCTTAGCAGGTTGTCAGTGAGATCAACGGCCCACCCGATGCGGGGACTACCTCGTCGGGCGATGCCCCCCCGATCGATGACGAAGACGACGGCCAGACCCGTTGTATCCACCGTCGCTGTGGCCTGGACGGGTTCGTCAGAGATCTCGACGGAGAAATTGGCGTCACTCAGCCCCTCAACCAGACGGCCCGTCGTGCGATCGATGACCGATATACTGGCTTTGGCGTTGGGGGGATCGCTGCGCGTGTCCGGTTTGCCGAGGATATCGACAACGGGACCGGAACCCTGAGCCTTCCCGGAATAGGGGAGGATGGTGAGGACTAGGGTAAGGCAAACAATGATCCAGAAAAGACGGCGCTTCATAATGAAACCTCCCAAACTCAAGAAGTTATTCTTCGGCCTGTACGATGACTACAGTAACGTTGTCCTCACCCCCTGCCTGGTTAGCGGCCTCCACCATGCGATCACAGGCCTCCTGCGGGGATGTGGACCTCTGCCAGATCTGCCAGATCTGTTGATCCGATATCATGCCGCTTAGTCCGTCGGAGCAGAGGAGCAGAGCCTCGCCTATCTGCAAGGATTGCTCGTAGAGGTCTACCTCGACCTGGGGTTTATCTCCGATGACGCGATAGATGACGTTCTTCTGAGGGTGATAAGCGGCCTCTTCACGCGTTATCTGCCCGGCAGCCACCAGCCGCTCGACGAGAGAGTGATCGACGGTGACCTGTTGGATGGTGTCGGGAGTAAGGTGATAGGCTCGACTATCACCCACGTTGGCGAGGGTTGCCGTTGCACCTATGAAGAGAGCTAACACGAGGGTGCAGCCCATATCGTTTCCTGCGGCCATACGCTCTTCGTAGACCGCCTTGTTGGCCGCACGGGTGGCTTCATCAAGCCATTGCTGGGGTTCGGGGAGCGCTTCACCGGAGGACGCAGGGTCTAACACCTTGCGGGTCGCCAACTGGGCTATGACGCGCGAGGTTACCTGGCTGGCAACGTCTCCCGCTTCATGCCCGCCCATGCCGTCGGCAACCAGAAAGACGCCCACCGGCTGGTTCAGGGAACGGTAAACGGGCGCGAGATCCAGGGTCAAGAGACTGTCCTCGTTGAGCGAACGTACCTGTCCTACGTCAGTGCGGCGCCCCACCACCAGCGAGATGCTCTCCGGATGGCGGATTTTCTGCAGGACGCCCTGCAGCTTGCGGGCGAAGTCCTCCGCAGTGGTTTGCGAGGGATTCTGGATAACGAAACTCAGTAATGCATGCATCTCTTCCGGCAGCTGGCTCTTTCGTGAGGGCTTTTCCTTGCCGGTCGACAGATAGAACAATGCCGAGGCCAGACCCTGAAGATCACGAGCAAAATATCGTCGCGCTGAGGGCCGTGATTCAGGCGGGATGATGGATGCCTGATCGAAACTGGCCCAATAGGCGTGCTTGCCGTCGATGGCTATGTCCCCTGGGGCGATCTCGGTCAGGGTGATTTGATGCTGGTGCAGGTGAGCCAGCGCCTTGGCCAACATAATACCCCATTCCAGGACGGTGTTGGGTTCCTGGGGCAGGGATAGGGATACAGCCCTCGGCGGTGGAAATTCAGGTTCTACTCTATAATGGCGAGCGGGACCGTAGGGGGCTTCCTGGAAGACTGCTACCGGCATCAATAGTCCCGGGTGCTCCAGTTTCATACCCAGTAACTGAGCCTCCACTGAAAAAGCTTGAGGATCGGCACTCTCCCGGACGAGATAACGTACATTCACCGAGGGAACATTGGAGAGGTCGGCACCACAGCTCATGCAGAAGCGCTCCTGGGGGTCGGAGGTGAGAGCCCCGCATTGAGGGCATTGACGCGCGGGGACCAGATCCTGGGCCAAATAGGCATTGCGTCCTTCGCGGGTTGCGCGTACCTCCCTGACGGCGTAGCGATCCCCCAGGATGGCGCCCCGGGGAAGCGGGGCGAAGGTCTCACTCAAATCAGGGAGCGGTGCTGTGTCGCCGTTCGCCGCTGCATTTCCCGAGTGCTCAGGTGGATCCTTCTCCTTGAGCGGAACCGTTTCGTTCCTCGACCCGGGGTTGGAGAGGTTGGTGGGTCTTGGGATGGGATGAGTTTCGGGTGCCGCTTCCCGCTCAGAAGTGGCTGGAGGCGGGAGTTCGGCTCCACAGCTCTGGCAGAAATGGGCGTCCGCCCGGTTCTCAACTCCGCATTTGGGACATTTCATGATGACACCTCCCCACTGCTTGTATGGAAGGTCAAGGTTACGCCTCCTATCCCTAATTTTCTGCCATCTTCAAGTAGATTCTTTCCGGTTCGTTGTCCATCAACGTAGATGCCGTTCTTCGAATCGAGATCTTCGAAGACCCAATATCCCCCTCGACCGTAGATACGAGCGTGGTTGAGGGAGACGGTTTCCCACCGGGGAATTTGTTTGTCGATGACCAGATCGTTACCACTATCTCGTCCGATGGTGATGCCTTCACCTCCCAACGGGATACGTTGGATCTTGCCACGGTTATCGGT
>JBNGDR010000287.1:0-3287 GCA_049975685.1 Anaerolineae bacterium | reverse complement strand
CCGTTCACGTCGCCCACGTCCGCCACCGACCAGCCGAAATCAGAGCCCGCACCTTCGGCCACGATGGTGACGTCGGGCGGCGGCCCCGCAGCCAGCACCGGCGAGATTCCTAACAGGGCCAACATCAGGCTCGGCAAAAACATCGCGCACAAGATCTGCAACAGCCTCAACATACACCTCCAGGACTGCAGTAGTCAGTCAGGCAGTCAGATAGTCAAATAGTTCGGTAGTCAAGTTGAACAAGGATTCGCTGACTCGTTTGTTCGTTGATTCTTTCTATCGTTCATTCGTTCTATCGCTCATTCGCTGACTCATTCTTTCATCACCAGCGGTAGATAGAGTGGCGCCGGTTCCACCACAATAGTGCCCGCGTGCCCCAGGGCGTCGGTATAGGCGTAGGTACCGGGTCTGGGAAATCTCCGCCGGTAGATACGGCCCGGCTCCAGGTAGCCCGCATCCCAGCCGTCGGTATCGAGGAGCACGTCGAGGTCGCTCTTGAGGTGGAGCACGGGGTTCTCAAACCAGGTGATGAGGTCACTGATGGTGTCCGTGGCGCGCAGCTGCGACGACCACGCCACGGCACTGCCGACGGGGACGGTAACGGCGGCGGGATCGGGGCCGTCGGGCGTGAGCGTGATGGCCTCCGTGATCTCCACGGGCCAGGGCGTGTAGGGCACGTTGACGTGGACGATCTCGGTGATGACCTCGACGACGGGGCTGCGCCACGCCTGGTAGCCCGGGGCCTGTCCTGAGTCTGTCGAAGGAACCCCCTCGACCTGGATGTAGTAGTGACCGGGCGGGGTGAAAAAGGCGTAGTAACCGGTGGTGGTGATGCCATCGGGATAGACGTCATCGGTGACCTGCGGGTTGGTCTGGCTGTAAACGTGCGCAGGCCAGGGGATCCAACCGCCCTGCTCGGGCGCGGACATCATGCAGGTGACGGTGACACCGGAGATGGCCTGCACGGGATCGAACATGCCGGTAACAGCGTCGTAATCACCGCCCAGCTCAGCATCGAACACGAATCCGTCGGGATCGATAAGGACGAACCCCGGCGATTCTTCCGTCTCGTCGCCGCAACTGCTGATAATGTTCACATTATGCGCCCCGCCTATGAAGAAGCGGAAGCGGTCACCCACCACCGACACGGGCGTATAGGTAACGCCGTCGGCGACGACGGTCATGACCCGCGTGTGTCCCGGCTCGTTACACGGGCAACCGTAGAGGTTGAGATCGGTATCCCAGAAACCGTAGACACCCGCCATCTGCCAGCCCTGGGTGCTGTAGATACCGCTGTCACTCTTGAAGTCGTAGCGCTGGTACTGGCCCGCGAGCGATCCGGCTTTGATGATCCCCTCCCACCAGGAGCGCTGGGGACACCAGCCGCCGGTTGACGAGAAGAGGTAGACGGGGCGGGTTGGTTCGCTGCACGTACTGCTGTCGGCGGTACAGGATTTGACCTCTATCTTGAGCGGTAGCGACGCGTTAATCGGCGTGGACGTGAAGTTCCAGTCAGCGTCCGGTGTTGCTGTTGCCAACACCTGATCCGTGTTTGCGTTGTAGATCTTCACCTCGAAGCCGGGCATGGCGATCCCCTTGACCCGGAACTCTCCGGGGCAGAGTTCGCCGGTGTGGGGAAAAGAGATGAGGGGTGGGGCCAATCCGACGGTGGTGGTGAAGGTAGCATGTTCCTGCAGGTTATCTCCTTGCATGCTGAAACGCAATTCGGCGCGGTTTACGACCTGGTCGCCATAGTTGATGGTTGCTGGTGCATTCTGAATCGCGGTGAAACGAATCCAACCTTCATCTCGCTCCCGCAATCCAGGCGTGGCGAAGGTGATCTCAAGATCTTGTGCCGGGCTCAACCTTTTCGTTGTGGGCTCGGAACTTTGCACCTTTCGAATGTCGAGCGTGAATAAATCGGGCAGTGTATCGACGAGAGACTGCCTCTCCGCTAACGGACGGGTCTCAAGACCATTGACGTGATGATAGGTGAGCAAATAGGGAATGTTGTAGCGATAGCCGCTTCCTGGTATATAACTCCAGAAAGGATCAGAAGCTTTCGTTTTTTGCAGAGAAAGCGTGACTCCGGGGATCGCAAGGCGCAGCCCATTATCGTATCTCTTTGCCTCCCCGGGCTCATCGCTCCTGCTCTCGATCCAAATGCGTGGGCTGTAAGTCGCCAGGTGGTAAGGCCACGTCGCGGGCATAACCTCGACCCATGCCTGGCCTGTATCGCCCGGTTCCAGTGTCCCAAGCGACCAGTAGCCAACGCCCGTCCCCTTACCAACAAAGCCCTCACTGGCATCCACGATGATGAGCCCGCGGTCTCCAGCAGTTACCGACAGGCGCACCTGGCCGATGGCAGCGTCGTACAAGTCTGGTATTAGCTCGTTTTCGTAGGTAATGGAGATACGAGCCCGAGGCTGTTCGGTGAGACCAGAATCGTAGTGCAAATAAGGTGTGGGAGTTGTAGCATTAGACTTCAGATTTGGACACATAACACGGACGAAGGTGGAAACCGTCTGTAATACCTCGCCGTCCACGCGCTCCCACACACGGACCTGATTCTCCGCTTCGCCATTCTCGGACAGCTTGGTACAGATTTTGGCCTCTGCTCGATACTGGATGGTCAGGGGCGTAGAAGGCGGCAAGGTACCTTGCCACACCAAATAATCCATGTCTAGTAGATACTCCACATTCCCATAGGTCGCAGTAGCCGATCCGGGAACGTACGGCATGGCCCCCTGGGTGGAGCTATCGATTACCGATTGCAAGTCCTGTGTGCCCTTGTTCTCCACCCGGATGTAGAAGTTGACCTGGTCTCCAAGATGCAATGGACCTTCTGGCACTGGCCAGGTACTCACAAGCAGATGAGAGGTTGCACTCTTCTTTTCATCCGTATTGTTCTCCGGTGGATCGCCCGGCGTGGCCGTATCAACGACGGCGCGCGCGGTCACCTCCTCCCCATGGGGTAGATCGTAGGCGGGCAGGACGTAGACCTGGAAGTCGTTTTCCCAATATCCCTGCGAGACCTCTCCCAGATCCCAGGAAACCGTGTTCTCCGGTTCGTTCCAGATATAGTTGGGATTTGAGGCTCCCTCAAAAGTAACGCTGGGCGGCAGGGTCACGTCGAGCCAGCTTCCCCCGGCTGGTATGGAGCCCTGATTGCCCCATCCCAGCGTGTAGGTGAAGAGTTCGCCGGGAATCAACGGCTCACGGGCGTACGTTTCAAGGAACTCCACCAACATGTCTGGAAAACTGCCCACCTGTACCTCTACCGGCGG
>JBNGDR010000286.1:0-3292 GCA_049975685.1 Anaerolineae bacterium | reverse complement strand
TACTACACGCTCCATACGGAGGAAGACGGTGAGATCCAAGGTATGCTCAGCATCCACGGGTCGACCGGGCAGGTCTGGTATCATACCTGGCACGGCGACTTCGTTCAGATGACCGAGCACGACGACGAACATTAGTCCCGGGCGCGGAATATCTGCCTGCCTGTGAGACTGTGGGGCGAGAGGGTTGCCTTCTCGCCCCACAGCTTATTCTCCGTCTGTTCACGTACCGTGTGCTTCAAGAATGACATCCTTCCAGAAGACGATCCCGCTTGGTGTGATAGGGTACTCACGAACCCAGGGTTTGATCAGCAGGTGTTCGCGTTCGTAGGTGAGGGGCAGGATGGGAACCTCGTTCACCAGAATCTCATCCGCCTGCCGATAGAGGTCTATGCGTTTTCCCTGATCCATCACTCGACCGGCCTCGGTCACCAGCTGCTCATAGCGCGTATTATGCCAGCCAGGCCAGACCTCGGCGCGGCTGACCCTCAAGAAGTTGTCCGGGTCCGGGTAATCCGCGACCCACATGGCGCAGACGAGGTGATGGGATTCATGCTTTAACCTATCCACAAAGGTCGTCCATTTTGGAGTCTGCCACGTGATCTCCATGCCCAGGTTTTTGCGCCATAGGGATTGCAGGTAAGCTACTCGAGTTTCTGCGGCGTCGAAGGCCAGTGCGTCCAGAGTGGGAAAGCCCTGCCCATCTGGATAACCGGCTTCGACAAGCAGACGCCGTGCTTCGTCGGGGTCGTAGGGCGGGCCGATGTCTGGGTTGTGTCCAGGCATTCCGTGAGGCAGCAATCCACCCGCTGCCGGCGCGGCGTAGCCCTCCAGTACCTTTTCTGCCAGAGTCTTGCGATCTGTTGCCAGGGCGAAGGCTCGCCGCACGCGCACGTCGTTGAAGGGTGGGCGATTCACGTCAAATACCAGGTAGCAGGTCTCGAGGTCTGGAACCGCGATGTACTGATCGGCGTATTGTGCTTGCATCACCAGGCGTTTTTCCGGTGGACAGAAGGTGATACCCAGAAGGTCCAGGGCGTCTTCCTCATACATCTGCATGCGGATCGACCAGTCCATGATCGGGTGGGCTTCCACCCGTTCCACGTTGCCCCCGAATCGACCATGATAATCGGGGTTGCGCGCCAGGATGACGCGCTTACCTCGATCCCAGCGGTCCAGCCGGAAGGGACCGTTGGTGACGAAGTGTGCCGGTTCCGTCCACGCTGCGCCGTGCTTTTCCACCACGTGGCGTGGTACCGGGAAGTAGTCGGGTCGGACCAGCAGTTGCATGAAGTAGCCGGTGGGCTCTTCCAACGTCACAATAAGTGTTCCCTCGTCCACGGCGTGCACGCCTACGGTATCCCAGTTGCCCTCCCCCTGGTGGAAAGCTCTGGCGCCTTGAAGATCGTAGAGGAAATCGGCGGCGAAAGTGGTTGTGGTGGGATCTAGTGCGCGCTTCCAGGCATATTCGAAATCGTGCGCTGTTACCGGTACACCGTCGCTCCACCGTGCGTCATCGCGGAGGTAGAATACGTACTGGCGTCCATCCTCGGAGACCTCCCAGGCATAGGCCACGTCGGGCATGATGTTCATCTTCGGGCTCAGTGTCACCAGACCGCTGAAGAGCTGCATCAGCATGCAGGAGGTGTGGTTGTCTGGTGACATGGCCGGATCAAGTGTTGTGGGCTCCAGCCAGCGCACATGGAGAGGGTGGGGGGCAGGTGGTAAGGGCGCCGTCAGATGCTTCTTGCCCGTCTGTTGCCAGAGCTCAAAGCTCGCTTCGTAGGCCTGGCGCGACGATCGGTAGTCAAAGGCGTGATGGTAGGCCAATCCCAGCTTCATCAGCGTTCGTGCTTGCTCCTCACGCCTGGTATTCTCCTGAGTCTCCAACAGCGCCAGCGCTCGGCGGTAGTAATCTATGGCTTCCTGGTGTGCGTAGACCTGGCGTGCCTGATCACCGGCGAGTACCAGATAATCTGCTGCTTTTTCTAGCTCTCCTGCTTGCTCCCAGTGGTAGGCGAGGGACGCCACGTGTTCCTCAATGCGCGAAGCAAAACGTTGTTCCAATGCCTCTGCTACGCAGTGATGAAGTCTCTGTCGTTGTCCTGGTTCGGTAGTGTGATAGATCACGGTGCGGATCTTGTCGTGGCTGAAATCGTACTGGATGTTGGGAGCTGGTTGCTGGATACTGGATGTTGGAGGTTGGGCGGCGATGAGTCGACGCGCCAACCATTCGTCGAGGCTTTTCTCGATGCTGTCTGTGTTCTCCGTTGTTGCGTCAGACAGCAGTGGTAGGTCAAAGGGTTGACCGACGACGGCAGCCAGGGTGAGTAAGTGCTGCGCATTCTCACTCAGTCGCCCCACCCGCTGGAGGACGATGTCCTGCACGGTGAGGGGGAGTGTCTCTTCAGGTGGGGCGCCGGTCCAGGCCCAGGCCGGGATCCCGTGCTCGTCGTGTTGGGCATGGGCCTTGCTCCTTACCAATGCACCCTCCTCCTGCAGGGCGTTCACCGTCTCTACCAGGATAAAAGCATTTCCTTCGCTCTCCCGGTAGAGGAGATCGCTTAAGATAACACTATCTCGCTCACCGACCAGCGTATGTGCCAGGGTGCTCACCGCTTCGCCCGAAAGGGGCTTCAGGGTCAATCGTGTTAACTGATGGTCGCGGCTTAACCCCTGACGCAATCGGGTCAGGGGGTGGCTAAGGCCTACTTCCTCGGGCCGATAGGTCCCTACAAGCCAGATAATAGCTTTATCAAGATGGCGCACAAGGTAGTGTAATAGATCCAACGTGGATTGGTCGGCCCAATGAAGATCGTCGAGGAGGAGGCATTGGGGGGCGCGCACATCACGTGCGGAGAACAGGAGCCGGGCTACGGCTTCGAAGAGCCGCTGCCGGGCTGTTTCCCCCGTGGTTCGCTGCGGCTCGGGAAGATCGGGATATCTCTCGTGTAGATCGGGCAGCAGACGTGCCAGTTCCACCAACCAGATGGGGGAAAGTTTCAGGTGTTCATCATCAAAATACACTCGCAGAGCCTCGGCGATGGGTTGGTAAGGGACGCTGCCGCCGAACTCATAACAACGCCCACGCAACACTTTTGCCCCTTGTGTCTTCGCGTAGCGAAGGACCTCATCCAGTAAGCGGGTCTTACCCACCCCCGCTTCGCCCTCGACCAGCGTTAGTTGCCCTCTGCCTTGTCGTGTTGCCTCCCATGCGGATACCAGTTTGGCGTGTTCTTCCTCTCGTCCGACGAAAAGCAGGTTGGCGGAGGGATTCATCGTCTGCGGTGCGGTG
>JBNGDR010000285.1:0-3320 GCA_049975685.1 Anaerolineae bacterium | reverse complement strand
AAGCTGTGGTTACCCGGTCAGATGGATACTCAGATCATGTTCAAGACTCAGATAGACAGCTTCGTCGTCCTGCTCGGCGTCACGGCGCGCACCACGGCGAATCCCGATATATCTTATCAGGGTGGCGCAGCGGTGGTCAAGGTGGCGAGGATAAGTTTCGTTGGTATGAAACCCCCACAGTCACGCTAGCGGAGATCAAGGACCCGGAGGCTTAGCCGGTCACCCAGGTTCAATGCTACGCGACTACCAGACTGTTTTCAAATAGGTTCACATGCGAGATCCCGCACCGAAGATTGAGAAACGAAGTTCAAACACTTAAATGCCCAGCTGATTTTCCAGGGAGACGGGATGACAAGGAGAGTGATTGCCTAGCAGCCGTCCCCGGGACGGGGACTTGGAGCGTTTGTGTAGCGTGTTGGTGTTCCTGATCCCCGGTCCCCAATCCCTGATCCCTGTATCTTCCAAGGAGGTTCATTGTGGCACGCATTCTCGTGATTGATGACAACGTTGATCTGCTGGAGATGTTGCGACTGATCCTGAGCAGGGGGGGAGAACACGAGGTAGTTCTCTGCGCCGACGGTGAAGAGGGTCTACAGATCGCCCTGGAGAATCCACCCGATCTGGCCATTGTGGACGTGATGATGCCCAACATCAACGGTTACGAGGTTGTGAAGCGCCTCCGCAGCAATAAACGCACTGCCGATATCCACATTATCATCCTCACCGCGCGGGGGCAACCCGTGGACGCGATGGCGGCCAAACAGGCCGGCGCCGATATCCACCTATCCAAGCCTGTCGACGCCAAGATACTCCAGGAAAACATCGAGAAATTGATCTCCGGTGAGGGAGGCGGCAGAACCCTCCCGCTGGCCGTCTTCAGTCTGCGGGGCGGCATCGGTACCACGACGTTGGCCGTCAACCTGGCCTTGCTCCTTCAGCAACGTGATCCTACCGTGCTCGTCGATATGAGTCACAGCTCGGGACACTGCGCCCTCTACCTGGGCATGAAACCCTCACGACACTGGGGTCCCTTAGTCAATCACAAAATTGCTCCTGGAGAGAGCGCCAAGCTTAGAGCGCTATGCCTGGAGCACGCCTCCGGGCTGCGCCTGATGCCCGCGCCCATTACCCCGCTCCAGGAGAAACAACTCGGCACCATAGAGGTTGAAGGCATCCTCAAAGCTTTACAGGAGAAGGCACGTTTTGTCGTCATGGACTTACCCTCAAACCTTGGTCCGGCAACCATGACAGCCCTGGATAGAGCGTGGCGCATCGTCCTCATAGGCGCCGACGATCCACCGGGCCTGCAAACTACCCTCCGGACCCTCTATCTCCTCCAGCCCTTCCGCAAGAAGACGAGGCTGATGATTAACAGCGTCATGCCCGGTCCCCACCCCCCGGCAGAGGCTCTGAGACGAGCTCTCCGCGTCCCCATCGCAGATCAGATTTCCTACGATGCCACCCAGACTACGGCGAAGCACCGGGGCACACCCACCGCGATAAGTAAACCCGATTCCCCGCTGGTCAAGGCGCTCCGCCAATTGCTCGAACGGGAGTTATCCTGATACCTTCCTTTTGACATTCCTTGACTTTCAGTTAAAATCTGTATCTAAACCCTGTGCATCGCCCTGACGGCCCACGGGCCGTCATTATTTATGAGGCAACCACGTTTGGAGGAAAGAGAAATCTGATGAAAGAATACCACACCCGGCAACTCAGAAACATCGCACTTATCGGCCACGGCAGCTCTGGAAAGACCACGTTTGTGGAGTCAGCGCTCTACCTGAGCAAGGCCCTTGGCCGGCGCGGCAGCGTCGAGGAGGGCACGACCGTCACGGACTTCGACGATGAGGAGATCCGCCGGAACATATCCCTTAGCACAGCACTGGCACCCGTGGAATGGCGCCAACACAAGATCAATTTCCTGGACACACCAGGCTACACCGACTTCGTAGGAGAGGTCGCGAGCGCTCTGCGCGTCGCTGAGCTGGCCCTCACCTTGCTAGACGCCGCGGCCGGCGTTGAGGTGGGCACCGAGCTCACCTGGGATTACGCCAACGACGAAAATCTGCCCCACATGGTCCTCATCAACAAGATGGACCGTGAGAATGCCAATTTCGAGCGCTCCCTGGCATCCCTTAGGGAGACCTACGACGCGCGCTTCGTGCCCGTCCTGCTCCCCATCGGGGCCGTGGACAACTTCGAAGGTGTCGTCAACGTCCTCGAACAGAAAGCCTATCTCGGGCCTGACGCCAAGCCCGGCGACGTGCCCGAAGCACTCCAGGATCAGGTTGAAGAGCTACACCTGGAACTCATGGAGTCCGCGGCCGAGGGTGACGACGCGCTTCTCGAGAAATACTTCGAGGAGGAGACGCTGTCCCCCGAGGAGATCGTCGAAGGTTTGCGCAAGGCCATTGTCAACGGCACAGTGGTGCCCGTGATGGCCATCGCCGGCGCCAGCATGACCGGGGTCTCCGCTGCTTTGAATCTCCTGGTCCAACTCGCGCCGAACCCTACCGACCTGGGTGAATTTGAGGCCCAGACACCGGCGGGTGAGGAATCCTTCGCCATCGACGACAGCTCCCCCCTCGCTCTGCTGGTTTTCAAGACCCTGGCAGATCCTTTCGTGGGGAAGCTGACCTACTTCAAAGTCTACGGTGGCGTTGCCGCGTCCGGCCTCACACTCTTCAACACCCGCGCTGCGGACGAAGAGCGGCTTGGTCAGATCTACGTCGTGCGCGGCAAGGAGCAAATCAACGTTGATCAGCTTCACGCCGGTGATATTGGCGGTGTCGCCAAGATGAGTGAAGCCCTCACCGGAGATACCCTATGCACCACAGGGCGTAAAGTAACCCTGCGTGGCCCCAACTTCCCCAACCCTCTCTACAGCGTCGCCGTCTTCCCCGAAACCAAGGCCGACACGGCCAAGATGGGCTCCACGCTTACTCGCATGACCGAGGAGGATCCCACACTGCACTGGCACCAGGAGCCTGACACCAATGAGACTATCCTCGCGGGGATGGGTGACGCTCACGTGGACACCGTCGTGCGCCGGATGAAGGGCCGCTTCGGGGTCAATCTGGGTACGCGGGTACCCAGGGTCCCGTACAAGGAGACCGTCACCGCCGTGGCTTCCTCCCAGTACCGGCACAAGAAGCAAAGCGGCGGCGCGGGTCAGTTCGCCGAGGTCCACATGCGGCTGGAACCGAAACCCCGGGACGAGGGCTTTGAGTACGTGTGGGAGGTCTTCGGCGGGCGTATTTCCACCTCCTTCCAACCCTCCATCGAGAAGGGCGTGAAACAGGTTCTCAAGCAGGGCG
>JBNGDR010000284.1:0-3334 GCA_049975685.1 Anaerolineae bacterium | reverse complement strand
ATGTGCTGACCGAGGAACAGAAACGCTATCTGGCCTCCTGGAAGGAAGGTACGTAGCTACTGCTCGTAGCCAACGTTCAGCCCAGTTAACGGGGCAAGACGCCCGACTTCATAGAAGAAGTCGGGCGTCTTTGTCTTGAATTTGACAGGCCCCTGCGATTAGGTTAGAATAGAATCGCATTGGAAGTGATCCGTATCGGAATTGGGCATTTGCCAACAGTTCGCACGTCGAAGCGTAATAGCTTGAGGGATATCGGAGGATATCAAACGCTAATTCGATAGAGCTGCAATATAATCTACTCTGCTCGTCCAGACGCGAGAGAGTTTGAGGGCTGTGTGCTAACCTGGTTCTACCGGTAAGACTTCCGGTGCCCAGGTTTTTTGTTATCTGACGGGCGAGGAGCTGGCTGAGAATCGCCCCAGATTCCTGGATAAGCGCTGATTCTCTTGGAAGTTGGACATTATGTCAGTTCAGACTCAAAGGAGGTGACACCAGGATGACCTTTGTGAAACGTCGATCGAACGAATCCAATGAGCAATTGCTTCGCCGTTTTCGTAAGCGCGTGAACCGCGATCGTATCAAGAGTGAGCTAAAGAAGCGTCGTTTCTTCCTCACCAAGGGTGAGAAGGAGCGTATTGCCCAGCGCAAAGCCGAGCGCAAGATACGCCGCCGCCAGCGCCGCAGGAGACGCTAGGAGTACCCATCTGAAACATACCCCATAGATTTCCGCTCCGCGCCGATTGTCTGGAAGCGGGTGGGCATATAACGTCTGCAACGCTCGGTCGGAGTTATAGATCAGGGTTTTTCGAAATCTAAGAGGCCCCAGGTGTTTCATCACCTGGGGTCTTTTGCTGTCTCTGGCCTCCCCTATTCCCGATGCTGCCAGGCGTAGATGGTCAACAGTATGTTGATGGCGATGGTGAAGAAGATAGTCATCGCGTAGAACATGGCTTGCCAGTTGGATACCATGCGGGCTTCTGCTCCCTGCTCTCAGAGGATTAGGTGATCTTGCGACCAATCCGGGTCACCCCAGGGGGACCGGATCGTGCGCGATATGGGCGAAGAACTCCTCACGTGTGGCCTGATTCTCGCGGAAGTTGCCGAGGACGGCGCTGGTGCGCATCCGGGCGTTGGCCTTCTTCACGCCGCGCATGGCAGAGCACATGTGAACCCCCTCTATCACGGTAGCCACGCCCAGAGGATGAAGCTGATCGTTCAGGAATTCGGCGATCTGCTGGGTCATACGCTCCTGCACCTGGAGGCGCCGGGCGAACATCTCCACGATACGCGGGATCTTGCTAAGGCCGATAACCTTGCCGTCGGGGATGTAGGCGACGTGGGCCTGCCCGAAGAAGGGCAGCATGTGATGCTCGCAGAGACTGTAGAAGTCGATGTGCTTGACGACCACCATCTGGTCGTATTCAATCTCGAAGATAGCGTCGTTGATGAGCGCCACCGGGTCAACGTGATAGCCGGCGGTGAGCTCCTCGTACATGCGAGCGATACGCGCGGGCGTGTCCACCAAACCCTCACGCTGCACGTCCTCACCGATGGCCTCCAGAATGTCGCGCACGGCGCATTCAATGGCTCCGTCGCATGGCTGCGGCTCGCGATCCCGCACGTCATTGCGAAAGACGTCGAAGTCGCTGGGGTGGATTTCCATCTTCTTGGTCATAGGTTCAGCCTCCTTAAAGGATCAGTTGAAAGTTACAAGTTGAAGACCAGGCGTCTTGCCTGATCCAGTGTTCGTCCGCACCTTCACACGGTGTTTTCCTCATGGTCAGTCGCTTGTCATAGGGTAATGTCCGCCCTCTCGATGCCCTCGTCCGGAAGATCGGCCGCGATCTGGGCCAGCGTCTCCCCCGTCTCGGGATGGATATGATCCGGCGCCAGCTGGGCGAGGGGCTGGGCAACGTGAATATGCTTCAGGATGTCGGGGTCAGGTACGTGACGACCTCTCAGATCGAAGACGGCGTCGTCGTAGAGGGCGATATCCAGATCGATGGTGCGGGGGCCGTACCTGTCCCCACTGCGATCGCGCCCCAGATCCTCTTCTATGGCCAGCAGCACCTCTTTCTTGAGCTGGGCGGGCGTGAGGGGGGTCGCGATAAGTACGGCTGCGTTGAGAAAATCGGGTTGATCGCGTTGACCGACGGGGGTAGTCCGGTAAACGGGAGAGACGGCGATCAGATCGCAGCGTTCACCGAGGCGCTGCACGGCCTCGCGCAGGTGGTGCTCCGGCTCGATGTTGGAGCCCAGGACGACGAAGACCCGGTGTGTGGGCGGCTCCAGATCCGCCCGGACGCGCTCGATCTCGACACCGACGGAGCGGGAGAAGCGCAGAGCCCCCGGCTTCTCCACACGGACGCGCACCCGCTCCACCCTGGGGTCCCGGAGGCAGGTGGCGGCGATCTCGGCCGCCATCTTCTCCACCAGGTAGAAGCGCGAGCCTTCCACGAGACGAATGACGCGCTTGGTCACCGTGCGGTAGTTGAGGGCATCGTCAACGTCGTCGGAGGCACCGGCCCAGCGGGTATCGGCATAGAGGATGATGTTGATGAGGATGTCCTGGCGCTTTTCGCGCTCCTCCTCGTTGATACCCAGGATGGTTCGCAGAAAGAGGTCCTTGATCTGGATCTCGTCGGTCATCGAGCCCCCCTCGAAATTGGTATGAGTATAAGTCCAGGTGGGACGTACTTGGCGCCTCGTACTGCAGGGTTTATGACGCTGCCCCCGGCTTGGGCTCCAAAGCTAACGTGCGTCCCACCCCTTGGGATTTGCGATTCCGTCGCCTTCAAGTATCATAGCCCGGATGAAGGATAAGACAACCTCGTCTCTCACTAATCCGTGGGGGCAGCTTGTGCTCCTCGCAGGGCTGCTCGCGCTGGTGCTGGCCTGTACCCCGGCCGTGCTGCTTCCCACGGCCACACCGACCGCCACCCTTACCCCGACGCCACCGCCGACCCTCACGCCCTTACCGTTGCCCACCGCCACGCCCACGGACACCGGCTGGCAGCCGGTTGCTCCGGGCATGGAGAGCCGCGCTCTTACCGCACCGACGGAACGGGGCCCCGAGCGGGTGCAGATCGTGAGGCTGAACCCGGCGCAGTTCGATATCAAGGTCCGGCACCAACCGGGCTACGCTACACCGGTGAGCGACTGGGCAGCGCAGACCGGGGCACTGCTCACCACCAACGCGGGTTATTTCACCGAGGAGGGGAACGTCACCGGCCTCACCATCAGCGAAGGCGAAGTCTACGGCATCCCCTACGGTGATTACGCGGGTATGCTGGCCGTCACCCCAGAGGGAGAGATGTCACTGCGCTGGTTGCGT
>JBNGDR010000283.1:0-3337 GCA_049975685.1 Anaerolineae bacterium | reverse complement strand
TTCTACGGCCTGGTGCCCGAGGAGGTCGAGAACGACATCGTCACGACGCTTCAGGAGTACATGGAGAATCCCGACAGCCTGCCCAATCTGGAGGTTCGAACGGATCTATAATTAGTTGACCTCCTGCGAAGACATCGTTTAACGTGAGCCATCGTATCTACTACCGATCACCCATCTTCGTAGGGTCCAACCGGGACGAGGGCATCGTCGCCGCCCTATCAACATCTCCGCCCTCGTCCCGACCATACTGGCGCCAGCGACTTTCTGGCACTCAAGAACGACCCGACCTTGAAAAGGCAGGTTGATGATTATGGAAGAACTATTACGTCTGGAAAAGATCCGAAAAACTTTTCCCGGTGTCGTCGCCAACGACGATGTCCATCTCACCGTGGAAAAGGGGCGCATCCACGCCCTGCTGGGAGAGAACGGTGCTGGCAAGACGACGTTGATGAACTGCGTTTATGGTGTCTATCGCCCCGATAGTGGTCAGATCTTCTGGAAAGGACAGCCTGTTGAGATCGGGCAAGCCCGAGACGCTATCGCCCTGGGCATCGGCATGGTACACCAACACTTCATGCTGGTGCCACCGTTGACCGTGGCGGAGAACGTAGTGCTGGGATTACCCTCAGCACGAGAGCCCTTCCTCGATCTGAGGACTGCCTCCCGGAAGATCCGGGAACTGGGTGAGCGTTTTGGACTACGTGTTGATCCTGACGCACCCGTCTGGCAGCTGCCTGTGGGAGCCCAGCAGCGCGTCGAGATCATCAAAGCACTCTATCGCAACGCCAAGCTCCTTATCCTGGACGAACCCACGGCCGTTCTCACCCCTGGTGAGGTTGAGGACCTCTTTACCGTCCTGCGCGAGCTCACCGACGAGGGGCTCTCCATCATCTTTATCACCCACAAGCTGGAAGAGGTGATGGCGGTATGTAGCAAGGTGACTGTCATGCGAAACGGGCACGTTGTGGATACCGTCGAAGCAGCTAACACCGACACCCACGAACTGGCGAAGATGATGGTGGGCCGCGAGGTTTTCCTGAACATTGAGAAACCCGAAATGCCGATAGGGGACGTCATACTATCCGTCTCCGGAGTTTCGGCCCACAGTGATCGGGGGGTTCCCGCCCTGAAAAATCTCTCCTTTGAAGTGCGCGAGGGCGAGATTCTCGGCATAGCCGGTGTGGATGGCAATGGGCAGACGGAGTTGAGTGAGGTCATCTCCGGCCTGCGGGAGGTAACGAGCGGCAGCATCACCGTCGCAGGACAGGAGGTGGCCAATCAGGCACCGCGAGAGATTATGGATCTGAACGTGGCCTTCATCCCCTCGGATCGCCAGCATATGGGGCTGCTCCTCGATTTCTCCGTGGGAGAGAACCTCATCGGCAAGGAGTTCTGCAGAACCCCCTTCTCCAAGCGCGGTTTCCTCCAGGAGAAGGTCATCGACGACTTTGTCGAGGAAGCCATCGATGATTACGACATCCGCACCCCCCACGCCGAGGTGGAAGTGAAGCTACTCTCCGGTGGTAATCAGCAGAAGGTGATCCTCGCACGGGAGCTCAGCCGCCAGCCCCAGCTGCTCATCGCAGCCCAACCCACGCGAGGGCTGGACATCGGCGCCACCGAATATGTGCGACGTCAGATGGTCGACGCCCGGAACGCGGGCACAGCCATTCTGCTCATTTCAACAGAGCTCGAAGAGATCCTCTCACTCTCCGATCGCATCGCCGTGCTCTACGAAGGGGAGATCATGGGCATCGTCCCCGCCGAAGAAGCCGATGTCCACGATATCGGTTTGATGATGGCCGGTGCAAAGCGCCGCTCACTGGAACCGGCGCCCACGACACAGGCATAGAGGAGGCATTATGAAGCCCAAAACACTGAGACAATACGATTGGCGCAAATTCTATCGCACTTTCCTCGAGCGATCCTTTAACATCCTCATCCCGCTGGTTGCCATCCTCGCCGCCTTCGTCGTCAGCAGCATTCTCATCCTGGCCCGGGGAGTGAGCCCCCTGGAAGCATACGGTGCCCTTTTCTCCGGCGCCTTCGGCAGCGCCAACGCCTGGGCTACGACCATCATCCGCCTGACCCCCCTCGTTTTCACAGGGCTAGCCGTAACCTACGGCTACCGGAGCGGCTTTTTCAACATCGGAGCCGAGGGACAACTCTATCTCGGGGCGATGGTCGCCACCTGGGTAGGCGTTACCTTCACGGAATGGCACGGCCTGCTCGTCATTCCCGTCTCAATGCTCGGGGCAGCACTCGTGGGTGCGCTGTGGGCCCTCATTCCCGGTTATCTCAAGGCGGCTCGAGGATTTAACGAGGTGCTCACCACCCTTCTGATGAACTACATCGCCATCCAGTTCTTCGAGTGGTCCATCCGCGTTGATCACATCTCAGGCACCGTCATCTCCCCCCTCTCGTATCTGGGCCTCAAAGACCCCACCCAACCCTTCCCAAAATCTGCCGTCATCTCGGAGGCGGCACAGCTCCCAACGGTTGCCGATCTTATTACCGCCTTAGGAGGAGAGGTAACGACACCCGCCTACAATCGCTTCACACTGGCAGCGGTCTTTGCCCTCCTCGCAGCGGGGCTCATCTACGTACTGCTCTTCAAGACCACGACGGGCTTCCGCGCTCGGGCTGTGGGTGTGAATGCCACCGCTGCAGAATACATGGGGGTCGACGTGCCGCGCACTATCATAACCACAGCTCTCATCAGCGGCGCGCTGGCCGGATTGGCGGGAGCCATGGAGGTAATGGGCACGCAACACCGGGTCATCCAGAACTTCCTGGTCGGCGCGGGCTTTGACGGCATTCCCGTGGCTCTCATCGGACAGTTACATCCCTTTGGTGCCCTGCTGAGCGCACTCTTCTTCGGCGCCCTTCGTGCGGGAGCCAACAAGATGCAGATTATCTCCGGTGCCCCCATCGCCATCATCTACGTCATCCAATCGCTTGCCATTCTTTTCGCCATCGCAGGCACGGTAGTGGAGATCAGGCCTCGCTTCAGGGAACGAAAGAAACCGCAGGACGCAGCCGCGCCGCCCTCAGTGGCAGCAGAGGAGGCAGAACATGTTTGAGCAGATCATTGAAATCTTCACCTCCGTTGCTTTCTACGCCGCCGTGGTACGGTTAACCACCCCGTTGCTCCTGGCGGCCATGGGAGGTCTCGTCGCCGAGCGGGCCGGCATCGTCACCTTTGGGATGGAGGGTATCATGCTCATGGGCGCCATCGCGGGTGTCGTAGGCAGCTACGTCACAGGCAGCGTCTGGGGCGGTTTGCTACTGTCCATGATCGCCGGGATCTTCATCGCTATGCTCTTCGGATTCATGT
>JBNGDR010000282.1:0-3340 GCA_049975685.1 Anaerolineae bacterium | reverse complement strand
CCTCCCGGCCTCGTTCCGCCATGATCAGTCCGAAGAGCGTGAGGTAGGCGATGACGAGCAGAACCACCAGCGCGGTCCCCAGACGGCGTAGGGCGGTCTGCAACACGACGGAGCCTCGCGTATCCATGAGGATGAAGTATACACCCCAAATCTAAGGAGGCGAACGAGAGACGAAATACACCCAGGAGATTTAGGGTTCCCCTGGCTTCATCCGCCACAGATGGAGATCATGGGCCATATCTGATGACTATGGGGAGGTAGGCCTTGGCCTTATAAAACGCTGGCGAAGACAACGTCAGGGTGTAGAAGTAGTCGATCCCCCCTTTGCTGGGATGATCGTAATCTCGCACCATCAGGTAGTAGGTGCCGGTAGTAGGCAGCGTGTACCCAAGGCGAGAGTCGAGACCGTCGTTGTCATCGTTGTAGGCCAGCAGGGATACTCCGTCTGTATCGTAGAGGGTAAGGTAAGGATCGAGCAGGGAGCCGATGGTTTGCGCATCGATGTCAGCGATGACAAACTCGCCGGCGTTGCCGGTAAAGACGTAGTAATCCCGGTCGCCTGCCGGGCAGATATCCAGATCGCTGAGCGCTGTACCGTAGCCGATAGGCGTGGCCTCATCCCAGGTGTCGTTGGGTTCGTGGGGATCGTTGCAGGCAGTGAGTTCGGTGGTGAAGTCCCAGGTAGGGCCGGTGATGGAGGCTTCATGATTGTCGGTAGCGACGACGTACCAGTAGTAGTGGGTATTGTAGGAGAGATCTCCCGGATCGCAGCTGGTGCTGGAGACGTTGTCACAGATGGTGGATGTGGGCGGATCGGAGGTCCCGAAGTAGACGTCGTAGATCACGGTGTCACCAGCGTCCGGGTCACCTCCGGTCCAGCTCAGATCTGTGCCCGTGAAGACCGAGGTCGCACCAGCAGCCGGTGTGGGATTATCTGGCGTGTGTGGGGGATTGTTGGCGTCGCAGGTTACGGCCAGGTCGAAGGAATCGGTCCACGGACCGCCATTGTCGGCTGTGATGTCCAGGTCGAAGTGGATGAGGTGTCCATCGGGTGTGTCCGGATCTATCTCCAGATCCCAATCGTCGGTGTTCCGCCCGCCCCCATCCTCCATGATGTCTGGATAACCCGAAGCGTCGTTATAGAGGAATGCCGAGACGTACGGATCCGTTGTGGTAAGTGTGGCGGTGACGTTTAGCGCGGTAGCGTTCCCCTGATTGTAGAGATCGACGTATAGCTCGATGGCCTCTCCACAATCAACTATCCCATTGCCATTACCGTCGCTCTGGTTGACGGTGTCATCGTCCACAGTGTGACTGTTATATACCAACGGGCCGACGGTCTCGCTGACGGTGAGAGAAAGTGTGTAGAAGTAACCTCCTGCCCCTTCGTCGGGATGGTGGTAATCGCGCACCATCAAATAGTAGGTACCATCGGCGGGAAGTGTGTATTGAAGATAGGAGTCATGACCGTCTTCGTCATCGTTGTAGGCCAGTTGGCTCACACCATCCGTATCGTAGAGGGTCAGATAGGAATCGAGCGAGGAGCCGATGGCTTGCGCGTCGATGTCGGCGATGAAGACATCATCAGTGTTGCCGGTGAAGGCGTAGTAGTCCACGTCTCCCGCTGGGCAGATATCCAGATCGTTCAGTGTCGTGCCGTAGCCGATAGGTGTGGCTTCATCCCAGGTATCATTAGGTTCGTGGAGGTCGTTGCAGACGGCGGCTTCGGTGGTGAAGTTCCAGACGGGGCCGGTGATGGATGCGCCACGGTTATCGGTGGCGATGACGTACCAGTAATAAAGGCGTTCGTGTGAAAGATCTCCCGGATCACAGATTGGGTGAGAGCCGTTGCCGCAGATTAGAGTTGTGGGAGGGTCGGAAGTCCCGAAATAGACGTCGTAGATCACGGTGTCGTCGGGGTCTGGGTCGCCACCGGCCCAGCTGAGGTCGGTGCCCGTGAAGACCGAGGTCGCACCATTGGACGGTATGGGATTGCTGGGTGTGTTGGGTGGATGGTTTGGGTAGCAAGTCACGTCAACGTCGAAGGAGTCGGTCCAGGGACCGCCATTAGTGGCGGTGATGTCCAGATCGATATGTATGGTGTGACCGTCTGGGGTATTGGGATCGACCTCGAAGTCATAATCGTAGTTGCTGGTACCTGTCTCCCCACCTGGAATGTCAGGATAGTACTCCTCACTGTCGGTGAAGGTGATATAGCTATCACTGGTGCTGAGGGTAGCAACAACACTTGTGGCAGTATCATCACCCTGATTGTAGAGGGTCACAGGGATCTCGATAACTTCCCCGCAATTGACGATTCCATCTCCATTCCCATTGCTGCTACCATAGGTGTCATCATTGATGGTATGGCTGTGATATTCCAAGGGTCCCACAGATGGAATCCTTGCATCTGCATAATAGACATAATCCTCGACGCGACACTCTCCGTACCCAAGTTTGAAGTACCCGCTATCACCCCAGCCGGTCCCCCAGCTGTTTCGCACCAGCCAATATCCTCCCGAATCGTTGTAGCCTACGATGATCACAGCGTGATTGGTACTGGTATCGTCGGCGCACCGGTAGATGTCACCATCCCAGTAGCCAATATACGCGGACCCGATCCCCATGGAAACCGCCAACGGGCCCTTGTCGATGAGTGCCTGTTTGATGGTCTGTGGATCCGATGACACCGAACCCATGCTGCCGATGTACTCCAGCCGGCTCGACCAATCTCCGCACCGATCGGAGCAGGTTCTATCACTACAGTAACCGCTCAATCTATACGCGCAGTTACTATCACAGCTTCCCCCTTCGCAGGAGCAGCCATCTCCATCAACGTAGGGCATGCATCCTTCGTCTGGAACCCCGGAATCTCGTATGTATCCGAGGGCCAGGTTTTTGGATCCTCCACAACAGGTCTGGTAAGTGGAAAGGTTATGGCAATCAGATACCAGGTATTGCTCAGATAAGTCCTTATCCAGGTTCGGATCGTTGCTGTAGATATTGTGTGCCGCCTCCGCCACTCCGACTGCGGAGAATGCCCAGCAACTTCCACATCCCCCCTGATTTTTGATGGAGGTCAACCAATTCGAACCCTGATAGCTCCGCCAGTCGAAAGAGGTTGGGGGAGCACCATCCGCGAGGGGTGTATATTTATCCCCTTCAACGAAGGGAAGAGGGCTCTCCTCACCTGAGATTCCCTCGCCGCACCCGGTCGCTTTCTCGCTTAATCCCGTGAGTTCCACCACCGAGCCGACGAGATCTCCTCCCTCCTTGACGCAGACCGCATACTCCGATGAGAAGGGGTCTTTCCCGTCCCTTACCGTCTGGATCTCGTAGC
>JBNGDR010000281.1:0-3348 GCA_049975685.1 Anaerolineae bacterium | reverse complement strand
CGGTACCTGGATCGCTACCGCGAGAGCCAGATCGTCATCTGCGTGGGGCAGGGGGCCTGGGAGGAGGATCACATCCGGGAGACCCGTGCTCTGGAAGGCGTGCTCCAAGATCTTGATGTCCCGGCATGGGTGGATTATTGGGGGCACGATGTGAATCACGATTGGCCCTGGTGGCGGAAACAGCTGCCTTATTTTCTGGATAAAATGAATTTACATGAAGTTGCTACACAAGGAGTATAATTGAACCATGAAGTATACAATTCCCCTCCGCGATCAGATCGCGGATCTGGTGCGGGATGGTCTCAAGGCTGTACAACAAGCCGGTGACCTGCCCGAATTCGACGTGCCGGAGGTCATTCCCGTCCAGCCCAGCCGCCACGAAGCTCACGGCGATTATGGTTCCCCTGTTTGCATGGGACTAGCGCGGGTATTGCGCCGCGCCCCGCTGCAGATCGCGGAGGCTGTCGCGCCCCATATCCCCGATGCCGATTTCATCGCCAGCGTGGAGGTGGCGCCGCCGGGATATCTCAACTTCACCCTCGACGAGGGGTGGCTGGCGGAACAGGTGCCTGTCATCCTGGAGGCGGGCGCGGCGTGGGGTAACGTCAACCTGGGCCTGGGTGAGCGGGTACAGGTGGAGTTTGTGAGCGCGAACCCCACCGGTCCCATCACCATCGGATCGGCCCGCAATGCCGTCCTGGGCGATACCATCGCGGCGTTGCTGGAGGCCTCCGCCTACGACGTTGAGCGTGAGTACTACGTTAACGACGCCGGGTCGAAGGTGCGCAAGCTGGGGTACAGTATCTACGTCCGCTATTGCGATCTGCTCGGCGAGCCCATTGAGGTCACCGAGGAGATCTATCCCGGTGAGTACATCGATGGGATGGCCCAACAGCTGGTTGAGGCCGCCGGCCCCCGTTATCTGGAGGGCGACCGCGAGCGGATCATCCAGCAGTTGACGGATTGGGGCATCGAACGGGTGCTGGAGATGGTGGAGGACGATCTGGCACAGTTGCGCGTATACTTTGACAGCTGGCGCCACGAGCGAGAGTTCTACCAGGGCGACCCCTCGCTCTTCGATCAGATGATGGATCTCCTGCGAGAGCGGGATTACGTCGTCGAGAAAGAGGGCGCGACCTGGTTCAGCCACCCTGATCTGGAGAAGGACGCTGTCCTCATCCGCTCGCCCGAGGTGATCCCCAATCCCGAGGATCGTCCCACCTATCTTGCCTCTGACACCTGTTACCTCTGGGACAAGCTGGTCATTCGCGGTTTCGACCGGGCCATCTACGTCTGGGGCGCCGATCACCACGGGGACGTGCCCCGGGTGCGGGCGGCAGCCAAGGCGTTGGGTTTGGACCCCGAGCGGGTCATTATTATCCTCTACCAGCTGGTGACCATGAGCCGGGGGGGCGAGGCCATCCGCATGTCCAAGAGCTCCGGCGAGTTCGTCACGCTGCGGGAACTGGTGGACGAGGTGGGGCCCGACCCCATCCGCTTCATGATGCTGACGCGGACCATCGACGTCACCTTCGATTTCGACCTCGAGCTGGCCGTAGAGCAATCCGACCGGAACCCCGTGTACTACGTCCAGTACGCCCACACCCGCATCGCCGGAGTGTTGCGTCACGCCGCCGAGCGCGGATGGCCCGCTGACGTGATGGGCGATCCCGCGCTGCTCACCCATCCCAGCGAGCTGGCCCTCATCCGCAAGATGGTGACGCTGCCGGAGGTTATTGCACTGGCGGCCGAACACC
Organism: Anaerolineae bacterium; assembly: GCA_049975685.1. Lineage (GTDB taxonomy): Bacteria > Chloroflexota > Anaerolineae > B4-G1 > SLSP01 > DAOTVC01. The sequence goes on along the minus strand of JBNGDR010000281.1, from coordinate 1,591 downwards.
TGGCGCCTCATCACCTCACCACCTACGCCAGCGACCTGGCAGCGCTCTTCCACGTCTTCTACCACAACTGCCGCATCGTCTCCTCCGAGCCCGCCGACACCGAGTTAACCAAGGCTCGTATCATGCTCTCGCGCGCCGCCAAGATCGTCCTGGCGCGAGTGCTGCACCTCATGGGCATGGACGCGCCGGAGAAGATGTAGTCTAGTAGTCATGTAGTCCGGAGTCACGTAGTCTGATAGTCGATGAATCTTACGTCATGCTCCTTGAACAAGCGACAACCTGACTATTCGACTAAGGACTACTCGACTACTCGACTATTTGACTACCCGACTAACACACGAAAGGATTAATCTGTGGGTCTTAAACCTGATTCCTGGATTCGCAAAATGGCGTTGGAACACCGTATGATCGATCCCTTCTTAGACGGGCAGAAGCGTAACGGTGTGATCTCCTACGGTCTCTCCTCGTACGGCTACGACATTCGCGTCGCCGATGAGTTCATGGTCTTTACCCCCGGCGTGGGTAACCTGACCGTGGTTGATCCCAAGCATATCGATCCTCATGCCATGATTGAGTTCACCGGTGATGTTTGTATCATCCCCCCCAACTCCTTCGCTCTCGCTCGTAGTCTGGAGTACATGCGTATGCCAAGCAATGTGCTCGGAACGGTGCTGGGAAAGTCGACCTATGCTAGATGCGGTATCGTGACGAATTTTACGCCCCTGGAGCCGGGCTGGCACGGCTACATCACCATCGAGATCAGCAACACGACGCCCCTGCCCGCGAAGATCTACGCTAATGAGGGCATCGCCCAGGTTCTCTTCTTTGAGGGCGACGAACCCTGCGAGGTCTCCTACGCCGACAAGAAGGGAAAGTACCAGGGCCAGAAGGGCGTCGTCCTGCCAAGGTTGTAGATGGATTCCGTGACCGCCCACATCCACCTGTCCGACGGGCGCGCCATGCCGGAGGTGGACGACGCCAGCGTGGCCCTCGTCGTGACGTCGCCCCCCTACTACGCCATCAAGGATTACGGCGTCGAGGGGCAGGTGGGTTACGGACAGAGTCTCCACGGTTATCTCACCGACCTCTATCGCGTCTGGGCCGAGTGTCATCGTGTGCTTCTGCCCGGCGCCCGTCTCTGCGTCAACGTTGGCGATCAGTTCGCCCGCGCCAGCCGCTTCGGGCGCTACAAGGTTATCCCCCTCCACGCCGAGATCGTCACCCAGGCCGAGCGGCTGGGCTTTGACTACATGGGCGCTATCATCTGGCAGAAGCGCACCACCATGGAGACCAGCGGCGGCGCCGTCATCATGGGCTCCTATCCTCACCCGCCCAACGGCGTCGTCGAGATCGATTACGAGTTCATCCTCCTCTTCAAGAAGCCGGGCAAGCGCAAGATCCCGCGCCATCTACGCGAGGAGGCCGCCATGACCAAGGAGGAGTGGAAGCGATTCTTCTTCGGTCATTGGGTTTTCGGTGGCGCCCGCCAGCAGGGACATGAAGCCATGTTTCCCGAGGAATTGCCCCGGCGCCTCATCCGCATGTACACCGTCCGGAGTGACCTCGTCCTCGATCCCTTCCTGGGCAGCGG
>JBNGDR010000280.1:0-3353 GCA_049975685.1 Anaerolineae bacterium | reverse complement strand
CCCACCGCGATCGGGCCTCACTCCAGCAGCTACTGGAAGTCCACGGACTCTCCCAGACCTTCGCGGCCATCATCACGAGCGACGACGGCTTTCCCCGCAAACCCGACCCGGCGGCCTTCGAATCCCTTATCGAACGCCAACAGCTAGATCGCGAGGTGACGCTGGCCATCGGTGACCGCGAGCTGGACATCCTCGCAGCACGTGGGGCCGGCCTCCACACCTGCTTCTTCGGCACCAATCCCCACGAGGCCCATGCCGACGTGGAGATCACCGACTACGCCGATCTCCACGCCTGGTTATTGCGCCGAAACCTATCTCCCGCCGCCGGGCATACCGATATCTTCTGGCAATTACTTGACGCTCTCGTCGCCCACAGCGAGATCGCCATCGATCGACCTGCCGGGACGCCCCATCCCCGCCACTCCGACTTCGTCTATCCCCTCGACTATGGGTACCTGGTGCAGACTCACGCCGCCGATGGTGACGGCGTCGATGTCTGGGTAGGCAGTCTCCCCAAGCGGAAGATCACCGCCATCGTCTGCACCGTCGATCTCCAGAAACGCGACGCCGAGGTCAAGATCCTCCTCGGTTGTACACCTGAGGAGATAGAGACCGTCCTCGACATCCATAACCAGGGCTCGCAAGCTGCCACGCTGATCACCCGAAAACCTTGACCGGCAAAGCCACCACAGGCAGAGTTCCGGACAGGCTGCAAGATAATCTTACACTCACCCTTCTGTCATCAAAGCTGCACAGCCCGGCGATTTTGCTAGTGGATTGGCATCCCTTTTACACACCTTTTGTACAATCCAGGCCTATACTACCTCTCTGCTAAAATGAACCTGCACCCTCAGCATGACGCAGGTTCCATAAACTATCTTACGCAGGAGGATCGATGAACGAGCTCACTATCGAGAAAGGTACCGAAGAACCCCCTGGTGCTGCCAAGCCACCCCATCCATGGGACGAAGTCCCGCCGGAGAAATGGCACGATTGGCGTTGGCAGCTCACCCACCGACTGAGATCCGTAGAGGATTTCGCCCGTGTGCTGCACCTTACACCCGCCGAGGAAGAAGGACTTTCGGCGCCCGGCCATTTTCGAGTCGACGTTACCCCCTACTTTGCCAGCCTGATGGACCCCGACGATCCCGCGTGTCCTATACGACGCCAGGTCGTACCCACATCTCTGGAGTTGCGGCCCTTCGATGCCGAAATGCAGGATTCGCTGGGTGAGGAGGTCCATTCACCTGTACCTGGGTTGGTACACCGCTACCCCGACCGTGTGCTGATGCTGGTCACAACTCAATGCGCCAGTTACTGCCGTTTCTGCACGCGCAGCCGTCTCGTAGGCGATGCACGCGTCCAGTTCAACGCGGCCGGATACGACCGGCAAATTGAGTACATCGCCGAAACGCCGGACATCCGCGACGTGCTTCTCTCCGGCGGCGACCCTCTGACCCTACCTCTCAAGGTTCTGGATAACTTGCTCACGCGCCTGCATGCCATCCCCCACGTTGAGGTCGTCCGGATCGGCACCCGGCTCCCTATCTTCCTGCCCCAGCGCGTCGACGAGGATCTGGTAGGCATGTTGAAGAGACACCATCCATTATGGATAAACATTCACATTAACCACCCCAGAGAGCTTACCCCCGAGTCAGAGGCGGCACTGGCCCAGCTGGCCGACGGAGGCATCCCATTGGGTAGCCAGACGGTGCTCATGGCGGGCATCAACGACTGCCCCAACGTGATGTTGGCCCTGGTCCATCGGCTGGTGAGGAACCGCGTGCGGCCCTACTACCTCTACCAGTGCGATCTCGTGCGGGGGGCCGGTCACTTCCGAACGCCGATCGCGACAGGGCTGGAGATCATGGAGGCGCTGCGGGGTCACACCTCGGGCTTCGCCGTACCCACCTACGTCATCGATGCACCGGAAGGCGGGGGCAAGGTCCCGCTGCTCCCCAACTATCTGCTGAGCCAATCGCCGGAGCGCGTCGTCGTGCGCAACTACGAGGGCTTCATCACCACCTACGCGCAGCCAACGGGGGTCCCTGTCCACGATCCCGAAGGGTGCCCCTACTGCCAGGCCCGCCGCGAGGAGGAGGGGCAGGAGGGAGTCGCCGGGCTGCTGGCGGGTCAGGCGCGGGCCATCTCGCCCGGCGGCTGGCAGGAGACGCACGAGCGGCGGCTACATCGCCGCAGCACGGCCCCCTTCCTGCCCGCCTACTCTACCCAGGATCTGCATCACGTTCAGCAGGCCATCACCGCCCCTGGTGAGGAGGGATGACCATGCGCGTTGCTGTCATCGCCAACCTGAAATGGAGCGTCGCCCTGGAAGCTGGCGCACCGCCCGACGCCCTGGCCGAGTACGATGCCGAGGAGACCGTCACCGCCATCCGGGCTGCCCTGGAGGAGGCAGGGCATGAGACGCACTTCCTGGAAGCAAACCGGACACTATTGGATAGTGTGCGATGGAGCGAGCCCGATTTCTGCTTCAACATCGCCGAGGGGTTGAGCGGCGACGCTCGTGAGTCGCACGTACCGGCGCTTCTGGAGATGTTGGGGATTCCCTATACAGGATCGAGGGTGCTCAGCCACGCCCTCTCGCTGGATAAGGCAGCGGCGAAGCAGATCTGGCGCGATGCGGGATTGCCCACTGCTCCCTTTCAGCTCTTCCGCAGCGATCAGATCCCGCTAAGGACGGAGTTGCGTTTTCCTCTCTTCGTGAAGCCGGTACGGGAGGGCTCAGGCATGGGTATCAGTGCCCGCTCCGTCGTCCACGATGAAACCGAGTTGCGAGCCCAGGTGCGCTGGGTCATTCAAACCTACCGGCAGCCGGCGTTGGTGGAGCAATACCTGCCGGGCCGAGAATTCACCGTGGGTTTCGTCGGCAACACGCTGCCGCCGGGTGAAGCGCCCCGCTCAAACTTCTACAACGGGCAGGGATTTCACCTCTTCCCGGTGCTGGAGATCGACCCTCACGTTGGAGCCGGGGCAGGCGTCTACAACGCAGCGGCCAAATCCTTCGCTCTGGAGGCCGAGGGAGCGCCTCGCTATCTTTGCCCGGCGGAGATTCCCACCGAACTTGAGGAAGATCTGGGCCGTCTCGCCATCACCGCTTTCGAAACGTTGGACGGACTGGACGTGGGGCGCGCAGACTTTCGGCTGGGTGACGATGGGCGCCCCTACCTCATGGAGATCAACACGTTGCCCGGGCTCAATCCCTCGGTTAGCGATCTATGCATCATGGCCCACGCCGAGGGGATACCTTACACACAGCTCATCAACGAGATCTTCGAGCAGGCCCACTCGCGATACAATCTATAAAACGAGACCTCGGATCTCTCGAGAGATCC
>JBNGDR010000279.1:0-3358 GCA_049975685.1 Anaerolineae bacterium | reverse complement strand
CAACCCGGATAGTATTGAAAGCAACTGTCAAACACGTTTGAGGCTCGCGAATTTCGATGGCGAAAGCACCCATTGAGTCAGTCAATTTGCGATGGCGCGGTAAGTTAGTCTTTACGAGCCCTTAAGCAAACGCCACACTACCCATAGTAATCCAAGCCCTGAAAGCTGCAAGTCGATAACGTATAGAAGACTATCTTCCTCCACCCTACAAAAGCAAAGCAGCCCGTCCAAATGAACGGGCTGCTCATCACAACCGGGGGATCTTTCACGACTGCATAGCAGCGTATTTAGTCGTCCCAGTCATCCTCGTAATCGTCGTCATCCCAGTCCTCGTCCTCGTAGTAGGCCCAGTCGAGTTCCACAGGGTTCACGTCGACAACCTCAAGTGCCTCACCACAGAAATGGCAGGTGACGCGCTGCCCAATCCGGGCATTCTCCACCAACTTGATGGTCTCCCCACACGATGGACAAACTGCTACTGACATCATATGCCTCCTCACCTATATTGTGATGTAATTTGGAACAGGAAGGTGGCCCCCCGATCCACCTGCATTATAGGCAAGAAGTGTACAAGAGAAGTTCAAAAGTTGTATGAGGATGGTCTCAAAATCGAGCGAAACGTGGCGTTTTTGACACCTGAGATCACGTCTGAGGATCAAGACTGTAGCCTACTCCCGGCACAGTGATGATATAATGGGGATGTGACGGCTCCGGTTCTACTTTGGCACGAAGGCGGCTGACTAACCCCCGTACAAGATCACGTTCTCCCTCTCCCGCGTAACCCCACACGTTTTCCACCAGCACTTCAGCAGGAAGAACCTGCCCCCGGTGTACGATCAGGGTATAGAGAAGCCGAAACTCCAATTGGGTCAGACGTCTGGGACTACGCTCTCCGACCTGTACGGTTCGTGTCGCGGGATCGAGCGTTAAGTCGGCGACGCTCATTGTAGGCAACGTGAAAAAGGGTAAGCCAGCAGTGCGGCGCAGCAAAGCCCGTACTTGAGCGATAAGCAAACGTGCGCTGAAGGGGCGCAGAATCACCATGTCGACCCCCGAATCCAGCAACAGGATGTGAACCGCTTCTGCAACACGGTCGGTGATAACGATCAAAGCAGCCTGGGTCTGAGCACGAATCCGCCGTACCTGGGACAAAGGTGAAGCTTCTGCGCTAACCAACACTACCAGATCGGGAGGTGGCTCTAGATCCTTCTGCAAGGCCCGTTCCAGATCCGACCCCCGCGTCACCGTCAATCCTGTGCGCTGCAAAGCTAAAGCCAGCACCGCCGTCTCATCAGGATCCTGGGATAAGAGCAAAACCTGCATAACTCAACCCTCCGTTTTTACTCCTGTCACCAAACCGCTCAACCAGAACTCACCTTCCATATCACCAGACTGGTATAATTATATCGAGCCCCATTATACCTACATTCGTAGGAAGCGCTTCTCAGACGAGGGCTGTACGATGTTGAAGTGGCGTCCCCATCTCCAATCGCAGTGAACCCAAATTGGGTGAGGCCCCGCGAGTCCACTGTGCAACCAGGAGCTCATTCACGCCCCCTTGTAAAATACCATCGGGCAACCAGAAACGCACCTGGTTATCTCCCCCAGCCTGACACCGGCCTACCAGTTGGTTGTTAAGGTAAATCTGCGCCTGAGCCGGGGTCCGCTCCACGACGAGAAAAAGCGCTGCCTCTAGCACGTCAGGTAACTCCCAGTCAAAGGTCAAGCGATGCCAGGTCACGTGGGGCGATCCATTCTCGGGGACCAGACGCCAATCGGCGAAGCCGGTGAATCCTTGCACTCTCCGCTCCCCACTCAATCCAGCCCGGATACGCCAATGGAGAGACACCCCACCCCCCAGAGAACAGGTAAGCAAACCATGCCCTTGAGCAACACGATCAAAATCCGTGGCGTGGCCCTGAGACTCTACGAGTGCAGTCAGCACATTGTTCTCAGAGAGTAACCGTGGCGGAAGAGGCAGGCGCTGCGGAACAGGTTCGCCCTCAAGATCGTAGGGAGGCGCATTTAAGGAGGCAATATGCTGTCCATTCAGGAACAGGTCGCAGGCGTGACGGAAGGTAAGTGTAACACCGGAGGATTCTCCACTGAAATGACCTCGATACCAGACGAAACCTCGATAGATACCATGAACCTCCATCGCCAGGGAAGCACCCGACGGTATCACACGCCAGCCGCTGTCATCGTAGTCAGGACTTGCTTCAACCATACCGGGGCGGGACGTCCGGTATATCAATTCCGGAGTTGTCACCGGCTCTGGCCCAGACCAGGAAATGGGCGCCAGCCAGGTATGGGGATCACTACCACGCCATGGCCCCCACCGATATCCAAAGCCTCTTCCCGAGACCGAGTACCTGTAACCGCCCTCCGCCGTCGGCACCACGAGATCAGGGCCGATGACCAACCCGCGCGCCGGCTCCTCAGGATCAGGCACCCAGGCGGGGGGGAAGGTCTCCGTCTCGTAAACACTATCGTCAAGAGGCCACACGCGTTCGGCTAAACGGGGTTCCAATGTCAACAACTGAAAAGGCCCTTCCGGGCCGGCGAACAGAAGCGAAGCGAGGCGAGTGGGTTCAAAACGTACCGAGATCTCTGCATCTGTGCGTTCTGTGTGCACGGCTCCCCGGTTATGTCGAGGACGGAAATCCCTCGACAACACTATCTCACCTCCGGTTTCGTTGAGCAATACGAGCAAATGACGCCCTGCAACGACTGTATAGAGGATTGGCTCCATGGATAACGAGTGCACCCACCCGCCCGCGAGAGGCCAATGCAGTGGCATCATCCGCAAGGCATCTGCTGGGACAGGTATCTCGGTCGTGTTTAACAGCTGGTCACCCAGGGGAAGTGATAGACGGGTTGCTCCCTCATGCCCGGGAGCAGCTCGCAAGAAAGCCACGGTCGTCCGACCATCGGTACGTGCGGCATCAAGTAGCGTGGGTTCTGAAGCGTAGATCCGGTTAGTGGAGGCAGCTCGATCTAACACCGTACTCAAGGTCTGAGCTGTCAGAACCCGTCGTCGTAAGTGAAAATAGGCCGCGGTGAGCGCTCCCCCCTCAGCCAGAGGCGCACCCGCGCCATGCTTTGTGCTCCTCCCTGGAGCCGACCAGTGATCCCAGGAGCATCCTGTCACGAAAGGCGTGATACTCAGGGAAAGCGCTCCCTGCCCCAGACAGACACCCAGCTGTGTCGCCGAATGTTCCTCTCCCAGCTCCCCAGTGCCTGAGACGGCGTCCCAACGCGGCGTAAGCCCCGCCTGAAGGAAGACAAAGCGCGAAGATCCCTCAAAATTAGGCGTCTCGTTCACGGGAAAGACAACCCTCTCCACAAAGATTATGTC
>JBNGDR010000278.1:0-3365 GCA_049975685.1 Anaerolineae bacterium | reverse complement strand
CCCCTATGAGGGGAACGTCGCCGAGGTGCAGAAGGTCGTGGAGGTCTGTCACGCCATCGGTGTGCCCGTTGAGGCCGAGATCGGCAAGATCGGCGGCGCTGAGGAGCATGTCGTGGTGAGCGAGAAGGAAGCTACCATGACCGACCCCGAGGAGGCGGTGCGCTTTGTCGAGGATTGCGGCTGCGATTTCCTGGCCGTGGCCATCGGCAACGCTCACGGCTTCTACAAGGGAGAGCCGGAGCTCGATTTTGACCGCCTGGAGGCCATTCGGGACGCGGTTCCGGTGCCGCTAGTGTTGCACGGCGCGTCGGGCATTCCCGATCACCAGATTACCGAGGCGGTGAAGCGCGGCATCTGCAAGATCAACATCGATACCGAGATCCGCAATGCCTTTGCGCAGACGGTGCGGAAGTTCCAGACGGAGCATCCCGACGTCATCGATCCCCGGAAGATCCTCGGGCCGGCGATGGACGCGATGCAGGCGATCGTGGAACACAAGATCGAGATCTTCAGGAGCGCAGGCCGGGCGTAGCATTAGAAGCCTGGAGTCTTTGCCGGGGCGACGCATCCCTCGAGGGGGAAACGAAGGGTGCGTCGCTCTGCTGTGGGTAGTGAAGGAGGAGAGGGATGAACGTTGTCCTGCTGTCGCCATATTTCCCGTCGAATTACTATAATTTCGCCGTCGCACTGCGCCAGTTAGGCGTTAATGTCCTTGCCATTGGGGATGCGTCCTACGACGAGTTGCGCCCCGAGCTGAGAGAGGCCCTTACCGAGTATTATCGGGTGGCAGATTTGCACGACTACGAGAATCTGTTGCGGGCCTGTGGTCACTTCATCCACCGTTACGGTCGGTTGCACCGCATCGAATCCCACAACGAGTACTGGTTGGAGACCGATGCTCGTCTGCGCACCGATTTCAATGTCTTCGGACCAAAGCAAGACGAGATGGCGCAGGTGAAGTTCAAGTCCAGGATGAAGGCAGTCTTTGCCGAAGCCGGCATTGACGTGGCGCGGGGTGAGGTGGTGCGGACACCGGAGGCCGCCGATGCCTTTATCGCCGAAGTGGGTTATCCCGTCGTCGCCAAGCCCGACAACGGCGTGGGTGCTGCCGCGACGTACAAGATCGCCAACGCTGAGGATCTGGCCCGCTTTTTTGCTGAGAAGCCGCCCCTCGACTATTTCATGGAGGCGTTCATCTCCGGTGAGCTCTTCTCCTTTGACGGCTTGGTCGATAGGAGAGGGGAGATTGTTTTCTATACCTCCCATTTCTTCAACCGGGGCATCATGGAGGTGGTGAACGAGGGGCTGGATATGTTCTACTACTCGTTGCGCGAGCTTCCACACGATTTGGAGGAGGTGGGACGCCGCACGGTGGCGGCCTTTGGTCTCCGCGAGCGCTTCTTCCACATCGAGTTCTTCCGCAGCGATGGGCGTCTCATTGCGTTGGAACTCAATATGAGGCCGCCGGGTGGCCTCACCATGGATATGTTCAATTACGCCAACGACATCGATCTCTACGAGGCGTGGGCGAACCTGGTAGCTCACGACCGGTTCGAATCCAAGTATGACCGTCCCTATCACTGCGCCTACGTGGGCCGGAAGTGGCACCGCAGCTACTGTGTCTCTCACGAGCAGGTACTGCGCGATTACCCTGAGTTGCTCGTGCACCATGAGCCCATCAATCCCGTGCTGGCCCCGGCCATCGGGGAGTACGGTTATCTGCTGCGTAGTCCCCATCTGGAGGCGCTCAAGAGCGCCGTTGATGAGGTTGTTGCCCTTTGCTAGTTAGGGGGTTGTCATGAATATCGTTCTCATCTCGCCCAATTTCCCGCCGAATTACTATAACTTTGCCGTCGCGTTACGGCGGAATGGGGCGACTGTACTCGGTATTGGGGATGCGAGCTATCAGAGTCTGCTGCCCCCTCTTCGGGAGGCGCTGACGGAGTACTTCCGGCTGGATAGCCTTCACGACTACGATTGGCTGCTCCGCGCCTGTGCCTACTTCACCTACCACTACGGCAAGATCAAGCGTCTGGAGTCCCATAACGAGTACTGGCTGGAGAGCGATGCCCGCCTCCGCACCGACTTCAACATCCCCGGTCTCAAACTGCCCGACGTGAGACGCGTCAAGCGCAAGTCACGGATGAAGGAGGTCTTCAAGGAGGCGGGCGTGGAGGTGGCTCGAGGTGCCGTCGTACACTCAAAGGAGGAGGCCCAGGTCATCATCGACGAGGTGGGGTATCCGGTCATCGCCAAGCCCGATGTGGGTGTGGGTGCCGCCGGGACCTACAAGATAGAGGATGAGGACGATCTCGACGCCTTCCTCGCTCAGAAACCACTGGTTGACTACCTGGTGGAGGCGTTCATCTCCGGTCGCCTGTACTCCTTCGACGGCCTGGCCGATCGTCACGGACGGTTGGTCTTCTACACCGCCCACTTCTACGAGCCCGGCATCATGGAGGTGGTCAACGAGGAGAGCGACGTCTTCGCTTGTTCTCTCAGGGATATACCGCCCGGACTCAAGGAGGCCGGCACGAGAGCCGTCAGAGGTTTCGATATCCGTGAGCGCTTTTTCCACATCGAGTTCTTCCACGCCGATGACGGTCGCTGGCTAGCCGTGGAAATGAATATCCGGCCCCCAGGTGGCTTGATGATGGATGTCTTCAACTACGCCAACGATATCGACCTTTACCAGCAGTGGGCCAACGTGGTGATGTTCGACACTTTTACAACAGAATACACCCGCCCCTATCATTGCGCCTTTATCGGTCGGAAGCGACAACACCATTATCGCTACAGCCGGGAGGAGATAGAGGAGGCGTATGGTTCTGTGATCGTTCATCAGGAGCCCATCAATCGAGTCTTTGCCCGGGCGATGGGGGATTACGCCTACCTGGTACGCTCCCCAGATCTGGATGAGGTGCAGGAGGCCGTCGATTTCATCCTGGAGAAGGCCTGAGCCGCCGCGGCGAGCTATACGAGGGGTCATATGCACATCGAATACCACAAACACTGGAGCACACATCTCAATCGTTACATGGAGTTGAAGATCTATGGACACGCCGGGAAGCCGGTGATCGTCTTCCCTTCGGCGCGGGGAACCTTCTATCAGTTCGAGGATTTTGGCATGGTCGAAGCCGTGCGCGAGTTCATCGAGCAGGGGCGGATACAACTCTATACCCTTTCCAGTAACGATCACGAGACCTGGCTGGCGGACGACTGGATCTGCCTGCCCGATCGAGGTCGCAATTACCAGCGTTACGACGAGTACGTCATTCAGGAGGTCGTGCCCCTCATCGAGCAACAAAGTGGCCGCGAGGGAGGATTTGCCGCCACCGGGTGCAGCATGGGCGCCTATCACGCCG
>JBNGDR010000277.1:0-3378 GCA_049975685.1 Anaerolineae bacterium | reverse complement strand
GTACGACCGTTCGTCAGGCTGCGGCGTAGATATTTACCAAAGGCGCGGGATTCGGTATTGAGGGCCTCAAAGGCCTTGAGCCGCGCGGGCAGCAGGGTATTCAAAGTACCGAAGGTGCTCTGAAATCTCAACGACGTCAGGTGCCTGACGAGACGCAGGGCGTTAGGGGCATACCCGACGTGCTTCCAGACGACCAGGTGTGAACCGCCGATGAAAGGGGGACCTGGTGGTGACGTGACCCCCACCTGGTCGATACGTTCGTCGGGATGGAGAGAGAGGAGCCAGGGGCCGCTGAGGGTAACCGCCGCCTTCCCGCTCCAGAAGAGTTTGTCCGACTCGGTGTCGGTGAGGCCCCGGGCCGGGGGCGTGAGATAGCGCTCCAGGCCAAAGTAGCTCTTGAATCCTGTCACGGCCTGGGGTTCGTGGAAGGTGAGGTTCTGCCCTCTTGCATCGACGAAATCACCGCCGGCCTGCCAAACCCAGGACGCGGCGTTGTGCAGCGTCATCCACGAATCGCGGGTGGGCAGCGTCAAGGGCACCTCAACACCCGCCGCCTGTAATCGATCCAGCGTCTCCTCCATCGCCTGAGGCGTTGTAAAGGCCTCCTGCTCGTCGATCCCCTGCTGCTTCAACAGATCGCGGCGATAATAGATGTGACGCGCGTCCATCAGCCAGGGCATGGCCCACGTCTCAGGTTGATTGGGAAGATGGACGCTTTCCCAGGCAGCGTCTACGAAATCCGAGGGGCGTCCCAGGGCACGCAGATCTCGGGCGGAAAAGGGACGCAATGCGTTCATATCCACCAAGCTTCGCAACCAGGTACTACCGATTTGAGAGACGTCGGGACCCTCGTTATAGATGGCGACCTGGTTCAGAGCATCCCTGGCCTCTCTCCAATCCAGCTGGCGCGTCCGCACAGAGATGCCGGTGCGCGCCTCAAACTCTGCCAGCTCGGCCTTGAGTGTCGCAATCTCCTCAGGATAACTCGATATGAAGGTGAATTCGAGATCAGACATACGGCAGTGCTCTCAATCCTTTCCCAACATTATCTCGACGTGATGCACCTTTCCATCTGCAAGAACAGGGACCACCTTATCCGATATGATCTTACCATCAATCTGGATTTTTTGCACGCCCCTCGATACGTGATCGGGATTCTGTACTTCGATCTCATAGACGGCCCCTCTGAACTCCCGGCGGACGCGGAAACCCTCCCACGCCGGGGGAATACAGGGATCGATCTCCAGGCCGTCGTAGGTGGGGCGGATGCCCAGAATGTAGCGCGTCGCCGCCTGGTAAACCCAGGAAGCCGTGCCGGTGAGCCAGCTGTTACGCGCCAATCCAAACTGGGGATGCTCGTCGCCCAGGATGTTCTGCGGATAGACGTAGGGTTCTGTCTCGAATGCCTCGATGCGGTCGTTGCGCGTCGCGGGATTGATCTGCTCGTAGTACTCGAAGGCGCGCTGCCCACGTCCCAGGATAGTTTCGGCGATCATGACCCACGGATTGGCGTGGAGGAAGATGCCACCGTTCTCCTTGGCGCCCGGCGGGTAGGTGGTGACACCGCCCTTCTCCGGGTCGAAACCATCGTAGCCCGGCGCGCTCAACTTGATGCCATTGGAGGTGTTCAGCCGCGCGCGGACAGCGTCCAACGCCGCCACCGCCCGCTCCGGGGTTGCAAAACCGGAGATGACGGGCCAGGACTGGGCGTTGGTGTAGATCTGGCCCTCCTCGTTGGTGTGAGAGCCAAGGGGCCGGCCCTCGGCGTCGAAGTACCGGACGTACCACTCACCATCCCACCCGTGCTCGTTGACACGGGTCCGCATCTCGTCGTAATAGGCTTGGTAACGTACCACACTCTCCGACTCGCCTAGATAACGCGCCAGGCCCATCATCTCCAGGAGTGCCTTGCCGTAGAGGTTGGCGACGAAGAGGGACTCGGCGCCCTGTCTCAGGTTGACGGTGTCGTTCCAATCGGCGAAGCCCAGCAGCGGCAGACCGTGAGCGCCGACGTGGGTGCGGGTGAACTCAAGCGCTCGCTCCAGGTGCTCCCGTACCGTTCCAGATTCGAGGGGCTGTCCCTCGTGGTCCTTCTCGTAGAAGGGTATGACCTTGTCGAGGAAGGCCAGATTGCCGGTCTCCCTGAGATAAGCACCGACGGCGAGGATAACCCAGAGGTGGTCATCGCCATAGTGGCGGGGGCCTTCCTCCACGTCCCGGGAATCCCCCGTGTTGGCCTCCATGGTCAGCGGGTTGAATTGGTGCATGGCGGCGCCATTACGTCTCTGCACCTGAAGGAGCATCTCAAGGAGGACTTGGGCTCTCTCCGGTGCGTTCCCTACCACGCCCATCACATCCTGGGCGCTGTCGCGGAAGCCGATACCTCGCGCTCCGAACCCCAGCTGGTAGAGGGATAGATAGCGCGACCAGTTCATGGTGATGTAAACCTGGCGGGGGTTGTGGACGTTGAGCATGGCGTTCATCGCCGCATCGGGGGTCTCCACCTGCATCCGTGAGAGGTAGGACTCCCAGAAGCGGGCAAGATCCTCCAGCGCTGCCTCCACGTTGGAGGGGTCACGATAGCGCTCGATCTCAGGGCGGGCGGCCTCGATGCTCGCCGCCTGTCCCAACTGAATGACGAGATGCCGGCTCTCGCCGGGCTCCAGTGTACCCAGGTGGTGGAGGAGCGCCCCGATGTTGTCACCGCGCAACGCCTCATAGTTGCCCAACTCTGGCGCCTCAAGCGCCTGCGGGGCGGCCCAGGTGCCATAGCGCCCCAGGAAGCGAGCGCGATCCGACTCGAAAGATGAGACGGGAAGGTTGGAGGTAAGGTAATTGATCTGGATGCCCTTGTTCATGAAGGGGAACTGGGTGAGCACCTTGAGTCCGCCGTCCTCCTCGACCACCCGGCTCTGCATCGTCTGGGGCACCCAATCGGCGTTGGTGAATTGTTTTAGAGCGTCGGGATGACTGTATTCGACCACGGGGATAGCGTCGATTTCAACCGGTCCATCGCGAAGGTTGGTCACGCGAACGTCACGGATCTCGCAGCTGGCGCCCAGCGGCACGAAGATGGTCACCTCGGTGCGGATGCCGTAGAATTCGGTGACGATGCGGCTGTAGCCCAATCCCACACGGCACTCGTAGCGATCGAAAGTGTCAAGGGTAGGGGTGTAGAAGGCTGAAAAGACCCGGTACCCGCCATCCTCGGGGACGCGCAGGTAGAGTGTGGTGCCCTTGAAGTCCGCGTCAGGCAGTTGAGGAATGTATTTGATGATGCGGTTAAGGGCCGGATCGCCCTTGCATAGGAGTGCGCCCCCCGTCTGATCCACGAAACCACCGAAGGCCAGTGCACCCATGTAGTTGATCCACTTCACC
>JBNGDR010000276.1:0-3399 GCA_049975685.1 Anaerolineae bacterium | reverse complement strand
CTGCCACACCGTACTGCTCAGGGTGCGAGACTTCGGTGAGAACGATCTGGCTATTCCAATCGGAATCGGCAAACTGGCTGATCAGGGGTGAGATCCCCCCCTGGATGACGTTGTCGCCCAGGAACATGACAAAGCGCTCATCGCCCAGGAAATCGCGGCTGATTTTGACGGCGTGGGCCAATCCCAGCGGTGCCTCCTGATGGATGTAGGTGATGTTGACGCCCCACCGGTTCCCCCGCCGCACGGCGTTCTTGATATCGGCGGCGGTATCGCCCACGACGATGCCGATGTCCGTGATGCCCGCGTCGCGAATGGATTCGATGACGCGGAAGAGGATAGGCTTGTTGGCTACGGGCATCAGCTGTTTGGCGCTGGTGAAGGTCAGGGGATAGAGGCGCGTTCCCTTACCGCCGCTGAGTATAAGTCCCTTCATATAGTTGACCTCCTCTGTTTATTCTTTCAGTATCCGAGTATCTTGCTGCCGCCGGGTACGTCAGTGAGCACAGCGCCTAGGAGGTTGACCTCAAAGCGAGTCAGCAACTCCTTGGCTTCTTCGATGCGATCCCGGCGGGTCCGTCCTGAGCGCACCGCGAGCAGGAAGCCGTTGGCTTTTACCCCCAGGACTGCTGCGTCCACGGCAACGGTTACCGGTGGTGCCACCGTGATGACCATCTCGGCACGCTTTTCGAGAGCCACCAGCAGCAGACTCATTTTATCCGAACTCAGGATGTCCGCCGGATTGGGTATGGGATTCCCGCTCGTGAGGATTTGCAATCCGTCGATTTCGGTATCTTTCAGGGGGAGGGGCTGCCCTCCGTCGAGTGCCAGGATGGCGCGGGGGAGTCCGTCTTCGTTGGGGACGTCAAAGA
The DNA here is from genome assembly GCA_049975685.1 of Anaerolineae bacterium. Taxonomy (GTDB): domain Bacteria; phylum Chloroflexota; class Anaerolineae; order B4-G1; family SLSP01; genus DAOTVC01. The sequence goes on along the minus strand of JBNGDR010000276.1, from coordinate 2,530 downwards.
GCTCGTGCAATCGAGGACGTCGTAGATCCGCATCAACGAGGATCACCTGTTCACCCGCCTGGGCCATGATGACAGCAAGGTTGGCAGCTACTTCCACCGCAGGATCACTCCCCTTCTCCAGTGCTGGTGCTGCGATAACCAGCGACCGTAACGGGTCATCGAGGCTCGCGTATTTCAAGCTGACCCGCAGCGTGCGATAGGCTTCGGCAGCCTGTGATTGGGGGTCACTCAAGGTTACAAGGCTCTCATTTTTCATACTTTTCACTCCTTTGCAGAGCTGGTGGGGGGAATGATCCCCAGCACCGTTAGATCCAGCGCTTCCAGCTCGGAACCGAAGCGGATGAGACCTGCGTCCAACCACTCCATGCCTACCAGGACAACAGCTCCGATGATCAGGCCGAAGACCCCACCTGCCGCCGTATTGATGGCGGTCTTGGGGCGGAGTAGATGGTAGGTAGGCTCCTCGAGAATGGTCGCGTAGACTCGATCCTGTTTGAGCTGATACTGGTTCTCGCTGTCTCGCCATTGGACTAAGAGTTCGGCCCACGTCCTGGCGATACGGTTGGCCTGCTCCCCGTCGTAGTCGTCTACGTCAATCTGGATAGTCAGATCCTGCGAATCCGATGCGATGGTCACGTCGCTTTTCAGCTCCACCGGTGTCCGCATGAGGTCCAATTGTTCGATGACCTGCTCGGCGACAGGGCGCCTGTACATGAAGGCGACGTAGGAATCCAGCATCATCTTGACGGTCTGAGCTGCTCCCCAATCGGGCCGGGCTGCCTGAATGCCAATCCGCACACTGGACCGGTAGATAGGTGTCTGGATCTTGCTAAAGCCAAAGGCGCTCACCGCCGTGACCAGGGCAACCAGCAGGATAATCCATCCCCGGCGGCGGAGGACACGAACGTAATCTTGAATGTTCACACTATTCCTCCTCAGATATCTCAGTGTCCGCGTAGTCGAAAGCGAACCTCGCGGCAATGGGGACAGCTGCTCCCGATGTATTCCCGCCCGCAGGTGCGACAGGTACGCTTCTCCATGGGGCGATCGGGTTCATCGGGAATGAGAATCAGCGTGATCTCCTTTCCCGCACTTTTCGCCCCCCACTCTTCCAGGGAAGTATCTCCTACCATCCAACACTCTCTATTCTCATCGTAGCGGAGTTTTCCCTCGACAACGCGGGCTTCCAATTCGTATGCTTCCGTCGCCAGGCGACGGATGTCAGCCTTTCGATATGCTCGCATAGTGCCTCCCGGAGGCCATTATAAGTGGAACGAGCAAGAGAGCAAGGTCAGAACTCACGCTCACCAGAGGAGGGCTCGGGTTCGGTCCACAGTATGACGTGTTCCTGCTGGAAGGGAACGGGGGTGTTGCGATAGAGATACCATTCAATGGGCGCGGGGCAGACAGGTGGAAGGTGCAACTCGCAGGGCGGGACGGGACCGCCCGAGCGCACGGTAACGACGAAGCGCATGCCCTGAAGCAGCTCTATCTCATCTTCGGGACGATGGTATTCCGGTGCTATGATGAAATCGACGTCATCCTCGGGCCAGAGGGCGACCCGCTCGGTACCAACGAAATCATGCAGTGCCCACGCCACAGCAGCCGTGACGCCAGGCTCACCTTCCACCACGGCGATCTCCAGTCGTTCCGGGCTTAGGGCGCGGCGATTGACTATGTCGGTGACGGTGCGCCGCAGGTTGCGCAGATCTGGTGAGGTGGCGACGGTCACCAATGGCTCGGTAGGATGGGATGGACGAAGAAAGCTTACACCTACGCCGGAGCTCACCTGGACGAGGCATAGCGCGGCAGCTGTTCCCAGCAACAGGCCACGCAATGCCAGGAGAGGTCGCGAGATAGTGGCGAAGGCCACCGCCATCACGACCTGAATGAGTAGAACCAGGAGAATGAGCAGCCCCTCCATTTCGTTCCGAAGGTAGGAGGTCTGGCGCGCCAGCGCCAAACCTGCGAAGATCCAGAAGATAAAGCTCAGTAGCAGATGCACCCGCTCGGCAAGTGCGGGATTTTCTGTTTCTTCCACGAGAACCTGTACCCCTCGCCCGCCAAGAATAGTGAGAGGTATGATGGGCGACAATAACGCCAAAGGCTCGGCCTGTTGGCGTAACAGAACGACCAGGCTGCCCAGGAAGATCCACGCGCAGAGCCCCAGCCCAAAGGTGTCCGAGCGCTTAAGTGTGAAGGCGAAGCCCACCGCCGCGAGGCATAGGGTGAGGGGTTCATAAAGGAAGAGGTGGGCCACGTTTGCTTCGCTGGCAAAGAGACCCCAACCGCCGGTCAGCCACGCTGTGAATCCAGCCCCGGGTCCTGCCCAGCCGTTCCAGCGCCATCCCAGTCCGACGGAGATTAGGAAGGCTCCGGCCACACCTATGAGGACACCGCGCCACAGCGTTGGAGGCAAAGTGGGCCTCTTGCCTTTCATCCAGTTATAGGTGCCCCAGGCCAGAAGACCCGGAACGAGGATATCGTAGAAAGTGGGGCCGCCTGTGAGTCCCAGGGCCACACCGAGAGG
>JBNGDR010000275.1:0-3404 GCA_049975685.1 Anaerolineae bacterium | reverse complement strand
AGGGGAATGGCGGCGTGAACTGGCTGACGTTGGATTCAACCCGATCTCACGAGGGTTCGAGCACAGCGAGCTTGAGTCGGGATTGATGACCGTCTTCCTCGGTGTAAAACCGTTGGATGGGGACAAGTAGCCCGTGGAGACATACACCGTTACCATCGGGCAGCTCGTCCTCACCCATCCAGCGGATGTCCTGCGTCAGATAGAGCAAACGATGCTCGAAAACCCAGAGACTGAGCTTTTTGCATTCCCTGAGTTCGCCACGCAGAACAACGTCGATTTGCAAACCGTTCCGTATCTCCAGGAAAACGGGGATGCTCGAAAAGAGATCCAGAGATGGCTCCGTCTGGTTCCAGAATTCTCGGAGGTTCAAGCGATCTCGGACAGATACGGCAAGGCCATGGTCGTCGGTTGCATGGCTCAGGAAAAGAGGCAAGTCTTCAGCCGGGCCTATGTCTACGATCCACGACGTCGACAACTCGCATCTTACGATAAGAGCCACGTACATTGGACGGAGGAGTACCTGAGACCGGGTAGCAAAATCGAGCCCATACAGACGCGATTCGGCAACATCGGCATCCTCATCTGCTATGATATGGCTTTTGTGGAAGCGACGAGGGTTCTCGGCCTTCAAGGGGCGGAGATATTGATCGTTATCTCGGCCATCCCGAAACACTTCCACTGGAGATATGCCCACTACAGGATGATTGGGGCGGCGATCTTCAATCAGTATTACGTCATCGCTGCCAATCTTGGATACACGCCGGAAGCTCCCATGGGCGGGTATTCAGGGATTTACAGCCCTGAAGGTGACCTTATCGCTCAGATCGAAAGCGCAGCGTATGGGAGTATTTCCGCCAGCGTTGATCTCAGTTGGGTAAAACAGTGGCGAGAACAGGAGAAGATAATACCCTATCGGAAACCTCATTTATACGGAGCACTTACAGATCCCTGAGTGAGCATAGATAAACATTTTCAGAGGAAATATGGAAGCACTCTCAGGGGAGACAGAGGGTCTGCGAGTCCAGTTATCACAGCTGCTAAAAGAGGTGATGGGCTCCCGGGTTGAGCTGGTTGGATACGAAATCTGTAAACAACGGCACGACTATCTCGTATTGTGCGTTCGGCTGCAGCGACCTTCCGTTGAAGCCGTCGTGAAGCTGGCCGGCCCTGAGGCGCCGATAGCCTGCCCCTTCGAGCGGGCCGCAGCCCTCCACAGGTTGGTCAGAGCGCGCACAAGTATCCCCATGCCAGAAGTGATAGGGGTGGATGTATCGTATCAAAAATGGCCGTGGCGTTATCTCATCAAGGAGCACGTTACGGGGGATGAATGGGTCAACGTGCGTCACCAGATGGATGGAGAGCAGCTGGTCAGTGCGTATCGCCAGCTGGGTAGTGCCGTTGCCGAACTACACACGATTCGGTTTCCGGCCTTTGGCGATCTGGATGCAGAAGGTCAGGTTCGAGGAGGCCAAACCTATCTGGCGGCGTTGAGAGAGCGAGCGACGCATTTCATTGCAGGTGCTCGACTGCGAGACTACTTCTTCTCGGTGCTGGATCAATTCGCGCCGTTATTTGATGGGGTTGATAATGCCACCTTGAGTCATGAGGATCTCCATGGTTACAATATCCTCTTTGAGAATCGTCGGGGGCGGTGGTATCTGACGACGATTCTGGATTTCGACAAGGCATGGGCGGGGTATCGAGAGACGGATTTGGCGCGTCTGGATCTGTGGCGCGGAATGACAAACGAGGACTTCTGGCGAGCCTATGAGGAGATTCAACCAATTGAGCCTCTTTACGTACAACGCCGCCCCATTTACCAGCTCTTCTGGTGTCTGGAGTACGCCCAGCCGACAACAGAGCACCTGGCTGATACACAGAGAGTTTGCCAGGAGCTAGGGGTTCCAGCCATCGAGCGTTTTGAGTAGGACGATGGTGATGAAATTACTCGATGATGTAAGAATTCCAGATCACCCCTACCCGGAATTACGGGAGGTGCTTGAGATCTTTGTCGCTGAGGTCAAAGCGGAGCTGGCGGAGAATCTTGTTGGCATCTATCTGGTCGGCTCGCTTGCTTCGGGTGGTTTTGATGCAGACAGCGACGTAGATTTCCTGGTGGTGATCCACACCGAACTAACCGAAGCCAACATCAGAAATCTCCAGGCGATTCAGAGGAGAATTCACGGTATTGACTGCTATCCCGCGAAGCATCTGGAGGGGTCCTACATAAGCATCAGCGATCTCAACGATTGGGGTACGGTGGGGCGGAAAAAACTCTACTATTTTGACAATGGTAGCACCACCTTCGAATGGTCAGTTCACGATAACAACTGGCACGTCCGCTGGATTCTCCGGGAGCGTGGGATTACGCTGGTTGGTGAGCAGCCTGAAACACTACTACGGCCCATACCTCCGGCTGAGCTATTGAGCGAGATGGAGACGTCGCTGATCCGAATTACGGACGCCTTCACAGAAGCCATCACCCGCCCGCTCAATTTCTGGAATTCCCGATTCGGACAGTCCTTCGCTATTTTGACCTGTTGCCGAATCCTACACACACTTCACACCGGTACGGTGCAGTCAAAGAAGGTGGGGGCTAAATGGGCCAGGCAGCACGTCGAGACCCGCTGGATACCACTGCTTGATCAAGCCTGGCGTGAACGGGAAGGCGTCCGCTTTGGGGTAAAAATAGGTCAGAAAGCGGACGAAGACCTGCTTTATGAGACACTGGAATTCATGCGATATGCTGCTACACTAACTGAAAGGGTGAAGGTGCAGCCTCCCTCAGATCAAACCGACCCGCCTGCATCAGCATAAGGAGGACGTATCATGGGGCCTGCCGGACATCTGGCAATGGGCTTCGCCGCGAAGCCCACCGCTCCCAAAGCACCGCTCTGGGTGTTGTTGGTGGCTACCGAGGTGCTCGATCTGTTGAATTTCGGATTTGTGGTCATTGGGATCGAGAAGGTCTCTCTTGACCTCACGGATTTCCTTCAGGGAAATATTGACCTATCGGTGCCCTGGTCACATGGACTCGTGATGACGGTCATGTGGTCGGTGTTAGCTTCACTAATCGTCTTTCTGGTCTATCATGAGCGGCGTACGGCTGGCGTCGTGGGGCTGTTGGTCTTCAGCCACTGGGTGCTGGATTTCATCGTGCATCCTCCCGATCTTCCCCTGCTGCCTGCTGGCTCTACAATGGTCGGTCTTGGTCTGTGGACTTCGAGACCTGGTGTCATCATCTCATTCATCCTGGAGTTTGTCCTTCTGGCTGGAGGCATCGCCATCTATTGGAGCAAGAGGAAGCAGGCCACAGAGTCGAGGAATGGCTAGTACGAGCAAATAACGAAAGGATCAAAGTAACATGGCAGATCTGTACTGTATCGATCTCGAACAATTTAGCC
>JBNGDR010000274.1:0-3410 GCA_049975685.1 Anaerolineae bacterium | reverse complement strand
GTAGCCAGGTGATTTATCACCTGGCGGTCGGCGATGGCGAAAACCTCGTGACACTAACCAATACGCGATACGGAATACGCCGTATGCCGATGGAAATGTCGTCAAAGATATCGTTTGACACGAACCGGAAAGGAACTTACACTTCTGACACACGAATCTACAGAGAAAGTAATCACCATGTGGCGAGCCACACCATCAATTAATGGGAATGTCCGATCAGGTAGGGTGCGCGGTAGTGGAATGCTCGCTCCCTGCTCACCATCTTTCCGGAAAGGGATCTGAACTGCTCATGCCCTACCTCATCGACGGTCACAACGTCGTGGCAGCGCTGCCCGATCTCGAGCTGGACGATCCCGACGACGAGGCCAAGCTGGTGTTGAAGCTCCGCTCGTGGGCAGGACGGACGGGGCGTAAGGCCGTGGTCGTCTTCGACGGGGGACTGCCCGGCGGTCTCTCCCGCACGCTCTCCGGTGGCGGGCTCAAGGTGATCTTTGCGGCGCGCAAACACTCCACCGCCGACCGGATCATCCAGGCGCGGCTGCGGCGTATGCGCGACGCGGGCAACTGGACCGTCGTCTCCTCAGATCGCGAGGTGCTGGCGAGCGCCCACGCTGCGGGCGCCCGGGTACTGACCTCGCAGGAATTCGTGGAGGAGATGGCGCCTCCCAGACCTGTGGAGCCGGAGAAGCCGCAGGCTCCCTCGTCCGAGGAGGTTGAGGCATGGCTGGAGGTCTTCGGTGAGGCCGAGGCAGAGCCTCCTCCGCCGCAGCAGGAACGCTCCTCACAGCGACGCCCGCGCTCCACGCGCACCATCGCCGATCAGCTGGGGATGCCCACGCCGCCCCCACCGCGCGAGAAGCGCCCCTCGCCCCGGCGCGGGGAGAAGCCGGAGGAGGTCACCGAGGAGGAGGTGGAAGAGTGGTTGGATGTTTTCGGCGAAGCCGAGGCCACGGCGCCGCCACCTCCTGAACCCAGACGCCGCCGGCGCGGGAAGGGCGGTGAGGCGCCGCTGGAGGTGAGGAAAGAACATCCGGAGGCCCTCTCCCCCGAGGAGGTGGAGCGCTGGCAGGGGATCTTCCCCGAAACCCCACGTCCCGAGAGGGAAAAGGGCAAGAGTAGAAAGCCCAAGGCCGCCGGTCGGAGCAGGAAACGCCCGAAACGCAAGAGGTATGAACACGCCTTCGACGAGGAGAAGGATAGGGAGAGGAAGGAAAGCGGCCTCTCGCCCGAGGATCTGGAGCAGTGGTATCGTCTCTTCGGCGAGGAGCCTGATGTCTAGAGGGGGTGAAACAGGGGTATAGGATAGGCCGTTCGGAATGACAAAATTGCGTTCGGAAACGAGCTCCCGTCCACGGCGGTGGACGGTCGGCCAACGGCCTCGGTAGAGCACTTCAGTGCTCGTTTTAGGTGGCTCGGTGGGGACACCGGCCACAGCTAGAAACGTGAGGTGCGATCTATGAATCCTGATCCCTGGCCCCCAGTCCCCGATCCCTGCTCACCGCTCTCTCCTCACTTTCCCAAAGGAGTAAATCCATGACAGAAATGAAGGACACCGAGACAAAAGCCCGCCCGCCCTTCGACGGCCCGGCCGGCTGGGTGGATCTGGCGCTCTACCTGGGCGTCGGCATCGGCCTCTTCGTACTCCTCTCGCTGGGCGTGGGGCAGATCTTCCAGGAGATCGATCTGCTCAGGAGTATCCTCGCCTACAGCCTCAACTTTCTCGTCTTCGTCGGTGTGGTCTACGTCCTGGCCGTCCGGCGCGGGTGGGTGACCTGGAAGGATCTGGGGCTTGTACCTCCCCGCTGGGATTGGCGCTGGTTACCCATCCTGGGCGCCCTTACTATCGGGCTCATCCCCCTGCGATCGTGCATCGGGGCGGCCGCCCAGTACCTGTTGCGGGGTGACTTCGAAAGCCTGACGTTGCGCGGCGAGGTCTTCTCGACGGTGGGGGAATCCTGGTGGGGCTTCATCGTCACCCTGTTGATGGCGGGGGTGTTGGTACCCATCGCCGAGGAGCTCTTCTTCCGGGGGCTTATCTACACCTGGTTCCGGCGGCGCTACGAGGTGTGGGTGGCGGTGCTCGCCAGCGCGCTCCTCTTTGGGCTGGGACACATCGACGCGGTGGGGGTCGTCGTCGCCAGCTTCGTCATGGGCATCGTCAACGCGCTGGTCTTTGAGCGTACCCGATCGCTGTGGGCTGCCATCGCCGTGCACGCTATCAACAACAGCGCGGCCATGATCCTGCTCTTCACCGCCCTGCGCCTGGCGGAAGATCTCCCCATGCCCTAGCTCTCGGATTCAAGCTCGGCCTCCAGCAGGGGCAGTAGATCTGCCGTTGAGTCCACGATGAGGTGGGCGCCGACGCGGCGGAGTTCCTCTGCTTTCCCGAAGCCACAGGGTACGCCCACGGCCCAGGCACCCGCCTGCCGGGCTGCCCGCAGATCACCCGGTGTATCGCCCACCACGACGCAGGCCTCCGGTGCCACGCCCAGCCGTTCGGCAGCGACGAGGACGGGCTCGGGGTGGGGCTTGAGGCGCCGGGTTGTCGTCTGCGTCACCAGGACGGAGATGAGATCGGCGAGCTCGTGCTGGTGGAGAAAGGCCTCGGCGGCCACCCGCGAGCGTGTGGTGACGATCCCGATGCTTGCTCTGCCAGCGAGATATGCCAGCAGGGGGGCCGCGCCCTCGATGATGGGGAAGAGGGGGATCCCCCGGCTGATCCGGTGGATGAGGGCAAAGAAGAGGGGATCAAGCCCCAGCTTGTCCAGGAGCGTGATGAGATCGTTCAGCGGTGATTCTCCGAGCATCACGACCCTGCGCGCCAGGCGCCGAGATCGCTTCCGACCGAGGAAACGCAGACGGTGGGCCAGATTCTCCACCGCCTGATCGTCGGTATTCATGAGCGTCCCGTCCAGATCGAAGAGCCACGCTCGTATCCTCTGCCACGGGATAGAAACCTCGGTCTTCACGCTCATCAACCACCGCCGGTTGCTGGGTGCGACCTGGGCCTCCCAGGTTTATACCCTCTGCCCGCCATCTTTTCCTTTCCAAAGTTATATGTTACAATAGTTGCAAGATTAGGAGGTCTCATGGGCGACGCTGCAGAATCAGATAAACCCCTGTTCCGTTCGGGGAAAGCGAGCTGGCTCACCAAGAAGGGCGCTCGCTCCCTCGATGCCGACCAGCGCGCCATCCTTCTGGCTCTGACGCGGCTGGATGCCGAGCTGGGGCGCGATCTGACGCCCGAGGAAGAGGCTGCCCTTGATACGTTGAATCACGAGATGGGTGACAGCGACGCCCAGCGTATCGCTCAGGCAATACAGGAAGTCGTCGAAGCGCCCGCCGATCCGAAACGCAAGACCTCCTGGGCGGAGCTCAAGAAGAAGAAACGTTAGCATCCCCCTCCGCTT
>JBNGDR010000273.1:0-3430 GCA_049975685.1 Anaerolineae bacterium | reverse complement strand
GCTCGTGGACTCCGCTCCCACTCACGTCAACAACTTCGTCTTCCTGGCGGAGCAAGGTTGGTACCAGGACTCAGATTTCTTCTTCGTACAGGAGAACTTTGCAGCCCTGGCGGGTGACCCCACGAATACGGGTGTGGGATATCCCGGCTACTATTGTATCGGCGAAGCGGGTCCCTTTGAGGGCGCGGGCCTTGTGGGTATGTTGCCCAATGGTCAGATTTTCTTCACGCTGGGTGCGGATGCCACGGAACTGAGTGGTCAATTTCCCCTCGTAGGAGAGGTCATCGAGGGTCAGGACGTCCTGGATGCCATCGCGGCCACGGCCACCGAGACAGGGGAGATTGAAGATCCCGCTGTCCTGGAAGGTGTGACCGTCACACAGCAGTAAACGTTATTCGCAGACAGGCAGGGGGATAGGGGTGACTCTATCCCCCTGTTCGGTAGGAGTTGCTGGTATGAAAGATCAAAAGTCTTCGCTCTGGTTGTTTGTAGCTGCGTTATCCGGGCTGTTGGTTTTCCTTAGTCTCAGCTGTGGCCTTGCTGCTATTGTCTTATCCGGCTCCGCTTCGGCTTCGGAGGCGATGTCGTTTATCGTGTTTGCCAGCAGTAGTCTGGTGACGTTAGGGCTTTTTGGTGCGCTGTTGGTGGTCGCCATCAGGGGGCGCCTGGGAAAAATCTCACCTCCTCTGGAACCGGGCCGTGGTTGGCTTCTACTCGCTGCTCTGTGGGTGATCCTCGCGGTGGTGGCCCTATTACTCCCTGCTTCCTGGCAATCCTCAATGGCCGTGGTGCCCTTCCACGTGATGTTGGTCGTTCTACCCGGATTAATACTCTTTTTGTTCGCCGTGCAGGCTGCGGGCCGGGGCGTGAATCTCACCGTGCGTCACTCCATTACTTCCATGGTTGCCGGTGCACTTGCCCTTGTCCCGGCCTTACCTCTGGAGCTTGTGGGATTATTGTTGAGCAGTGCCGTTGTGGCTTTCTTGGCGGTGGCTTTTCCCGGCGGCTCCGTTGAGTTGGAGCGGCTTATCACTCTATTTCAACGGTGGTCGACGACGGCTCCCACTTCTATTAACCCCGAAGAGATCCTATCGCTGCTGGCCTCCCCCGTGGTCCTGGGAGTACTGGCGTTGACCCTGGCCGTTGTTGTTCCCATCGTCGAGGAGATCAGCAAAACCTTGCTCCTTCCCCTTCTTGGTTATTTCAAGCGCCCCCAGCCCCTGCTTGCTTTACTCTGGGGGGCCGCTTGTGGCCTGGGCTTTGCTCTCGTTGAGGGTGTATCCAACGGCGGTCTTGGATTGGGAACACCGGCGAGCTGGTTACTCGGTGTCGTCGCCCGCATTCCGGCGACGGCGATGCACGCTTTGAGCAGCGGCCTCATCGGCCTCGGCTGGGGATACTATTGGCAAGGGCGCAGACGCTGGATCTTACCTTTGGCCTATCTGGGGGCGATTATCTATCACGGCCTCTGGAATTTCAATACTGTGGGTATCCTTGGTGGGGGTGCTCTTCTCACCGAGATGTCCTCTTCGACCTCGATGATGGCGGGCGGCGTTCTGTTGATTCTTGCTTTGGGAATCTTGGGCGTCCTTATGTTGCTGGCCCCCACGGCTCTCATCGCCATCCCTCTGATTCTGCGTCGGAGGTCGGGATCTTCATCGGCAGCGGAGGGAGAGGAACGTATCCGCAGAGAACAGCTAACATCCTGAATCTGAGGGCGAGAGTAAGGGAGCGCGCCTAGAGCTCCGTTACCTTCCCCCTTCTGTTGTAGGAGTGCTTCCATGATCCCCACCGCATCAATGTCCGCCTGGGAACAACGCCTCATCGATTGGGCCTATGAGGGGTTGCGTGAACACAACACCCATCACTGCATGCCCCCGGAGGATCCTGGGTTGCGACCGGCCTACGCTCAAGCAGCAGCTATCACACGGGAGCACAGTCGCACCTTCTATCTGGCTTCTGAATTGCTACCGCCCTCAAAGCGGCGTGCTGCGCGTGCTCTGTATGCTTTCTGTCGCTTGAGCGATGACCTGGTAGATACGGAGGCGGATCTCGATCCTCGCCTGGCCCTGGAACCCTGGCGGCAAATGGTCGTCGATGACTGCCCATCCGAGGACGATCTTGTGGCCCTGGCCTGGGCCGATACCCGGGAACGCTATGATATCCCCCGCACCTATGCAGAACAGCTCATCGATGGTGTGGCACGCGACCTTCATCAGAGCCGCTATGCTACTTTTGACGACCTTGCGGCCTATTGTTACGGTGTCGCCTCCACCGTGGGGTTGATGGCGATGCACATTGTCGGTTACGAGGGGCCTGAGGCCATTCCCTACGCGGTGAAGCTGGGGGTGGCCCTCCAGCTCACCAACGTACTTCGAGACGTCAACGAGGATTGGTCCATGGGGCGCCTCTATTTACCTCTCGAAGATCTCGAGACCTTCGATCTCTCAGAGAAGGATGTTGCGTGCGGAGTCAATGATCGGCGTTGGAAAGCTTTCATGACCTTTCAGATTCGGCGAGTGCGGCGCCTTTATGCTGAGTCACTACCGGGTATTCGCTTTCTGCACCCCGACGGGCGTTTTGCCATTGCCGCGGCTGCCGAACTCTATTGCGCCATCCTGGACGACATAGAAGCGCACGAGATGGACGTTTTCAGTCGCCGTGCTTATACAACGCTGTGGGATAAGATAAAATTGCTCCCGCGCATCTGGTGGCGGGCCCGGATCTCCGGTTACACTCCGGGGGAGGAAAGAGTATGACCTACGGGGATAATTGCCTCGTTGCGACACGGGTTTGGAGGTGGGTACCTTTTTCTTTTAGATAAGTAAACGTCCTGTTTGCTCTTGAGAAATTGGTTTGAAAGAGGGGGCGAGTTTTGAACCTTTCGAGGGGATTGTGCGACTATATAGTTAGGAGACAGTAAGGGGTATGGGCTTTTTATAGAAACAAGGAGGAATGTCACGGAAGAGACGAAGTTAAAAAGCAACTAATATGCTTTTGAAAGGATTTCATCTGTTAATTTACTCGCTGAATTTCAAGGAGGTACATCGATGAAAAAGCACCTGGTGTTACTAAGCGTACTCGTCCTGGCGTCGCTGGTGTTTGCTATACCGGTTTTGGCTGCTCAAAGTGGAGTAAAGGGCAAGCTCTGGGATGGTTCTGATGAATCGGAGGCATGGGCATACGGGGCTCACGTTTATGCGGCGGGTTGTGATGCCTTTGGTAACTTGAATGGTCTTCTCTATGGGGAGCAAGTTTTGACTCCCCCCGACTCTGAATTTGATTTTGCCTGGGGGGATGGCGGTGGCTCGTATGATCCCGCGCCCCTTAGCGGTGACTACGTCTGCATTTACGTGGTTTGGGGATCGGGTCCTTCGGGTCAGCCGACTGACACCCAGACGGCTCCCCTGCAAGTCATTGGATTCTTGAG
>JBNGDR010000272.1:0-3482 GCA_049975685.1 Anaerolineae bacterium | reverse complement strand
TATCAACACCTCCCTGGTAAGGGGCGTGTCCTTGAACCTGCGGATGCTCCTACGTTCACGAATCGCTTCCAGTGTCTCCATCGTCTCTCCTGTGGATTAGTCTAGTAGTCCGGTAGTCCAGTAGTCAGGTAGTCATTTCGTCGAGTGGTCACGCAGTCTCGTGTTAAGTGAGACGGACTACCTGACTACGTGACTATATGACTACTTGACTAATTGACTACAGTATACACCCTCCGGTAGGGGGAGAGTCAAGGGGTAAATCGTGAAAAAGAGGAAAACGGACAAGTAACAAATACTGGAGCACGCAAAGGGTCCGGTGGGCTGGTCCCCGATTCCCGCCTCGAGATTCTTGCTAACTGCTCACCACTCACCGCTCACGGATCCCTGTATTTCAAAGGAGCCCGTGCTTACGGGCGATGTCGGCGGCCTGGGTGCGGTTCTGCGCCTGCAACTTGCCCAGGATGTTGGAGACGTGATTCTTGACCGTGCCCTCGGTGATGAGCAGCGATCTGGCGATCTCCTTGTTGGAGTGCCCCTGCGCGAGCAGCACCAGTACGTCGTGCTCGCGCTCGGTGAGGGGTTCGATGGGCGTAGCTTCAGGACGGATGAGCTCTCGCAGCATCCGGGAGGCAATGTCGGGTTGGATGAAAACCTCGCCGCCGTGCACCCGTCGGATAGTTTGGATAAGGTGGTCTGCGGGCGTATCCTTGAGCAGGAAGCCTCGCGCACCGGCGCGCATGCCCTCGAAGACGTAGTCATCACGTGCGAAGGTGGTAAGGATAATGATCCTGGCATCGGGCCAGGACCCACAGATGGCAGCAATGGCTTCCAGTCCGTTCATGCCCGGCATCTGGACGTCCATGAGGATAATATCAGGCCGTAGAGCCAGCGCCTGGCGCATACCTTCCTCACCATTGCTTGCTTCACCCACCACGCGAAAGCCAGGTTCCAGATCGAGGATGGTTTTCATACCCTGGCGCATCAGTGTCTGATCTTCAACCAGCAGGACACGAATCACTTCTTCCATGAGCATTCCTCACGATCGGATGACGGGCAGGTGCGCCTCGACTACCGCGCCGTTATCGTTATAAAGCGTCAGGGTGCCGCCGAGACCTGTCACACGTTCGCGCATTCCCCGGAGGCCGAAGTGATTGGGGCCAGCCTCGACGTCCTCCGGTAATCCCACGCCGTTATCGGTGACACGGAGCAACACTGCTGTCGGTTTGCAGATGAGGTGCACCACGACACAATCGGCCTCGGCGTGTTTCTCCACGTTGGTTAGCGCTTCCTGGATCACGCGCCACAGTGTCTCTGCCAACGCCGGGCGCAGGTCGTCGGTGCAATCGTCCAGATCGCAGGTGACGGTCATGCCCACACGTTCTCCAAAATCCGCACACAAGGCCTGCAGCGCTGGACGGAGATCACGATCGCCCAGACCAGGGGCGCGCAAACCTGCGATGGAGCGCCTCAGTGCCTCCATACTGCTGCGGGTTAGCGTCTTCAGCTCATCGATTTGCGCCGATGCTCGCTCGGGATCGACGCGATAGAGGCGTTGCACCGCTTCCAGCTGTACTGAGATCGCTACCAGTGCGTGGCCGAGGCTATCGTGCAGGTCGCGGGCCAGTCGTTCCCGCTCTCGCAACACGGCGAGTTCGGCTTCACGAGCCTGAGCAGCACGCAGCTCCTGCTGTGTCGCCTCCAGCTCGGAGATGAGTTTGCCCCGCTCCTGGTTGGTGTGCATCAGCTGGTTGACGAATACGAAGATCACCAAAATGGGTATCCACTGCGCCGCTATTCCATAGAGCAAGGTCACATCACTGGCGGACATTGCCTCAGGAGCCAGAAGGAAACGGTACATAACCAGGGCCGCGAACGCGGTACCGGCGAGCGCGCCCCAGAGGGGCAATAGCCCGAACATTTGACCGACGTAGGCAAAGCCCAGCCACCAGATGGTTGGTGTGAGCCAGGATTCGATGGCCCAGAGTGCCAGACAGGCGACGAAGTAGAGGATCACCACCCGTTGTGAGGCTGGCCACTCGGGCGGGCCGAGCAGCAACCAGAGGTAGAGGCCTGCTTGCACTAGTAACATTACGGTGGTGACCAGCTCGCGCCAGCTCAGGGCGCCGCCCCACAGTGTTATGAGCAGAGCGGTCGCCAACGAGCCCAGCATCAGCACGTTGAAAAACGTGATGTACCCTCGATATTGTCGGTAGGGCAAAGGAAAGTGTTCTTTGGATGCCATCTCGCTGTCTCCATCCCTAGTATAGGACGAGAGAGCGAAAAGGCGAATGAGCGAGAGAACGAATTATCGTTGTCTATCACACAGTATTTCGTAGCCAGCGCACGATGCCCAGGAGGGCGTTGAAGCGTGGCACCCGGTTCATGTACTCCCGGTAGGCATCCCCGAACTGCTCGATGCAGGTGCGCTCCTCCTCCACCGTACTAAAATAGTTGATAACAAGCACGACGATGCCCGAAAGGATCACGATCCAGTGGGGGGCGATCAACATCAGGGCTACACTCAGAAGTATACCGGCGAGATATTGCGGGTGCCGCACAATGGCGTAGATGCCGGTATCGACCAGTTGGGTTGTCTCCACATAGCTTTTACCCTTAGGGACTCCGCCCCGCTTTCGGAAGGTAAAAATCGGCAGCCATCCAAAAACACCGGAGACGGCCATCACAGCCCAGCCCAGGTTGGTAAGATCTGCGTTGTCTAGATAGTTGTAGAAGATAATCGCGCCGATAATCTGTATCGCAAATACGAGGGTCAACGCAATACCCCAGAGCATGACTTTCCTATCCCACATCTTGTACTCCTTTCAAATACAGTTCGCAGTGAGCAGAAATCCAGGATCAGAGACGGTTTGGGTAACCCTCTGTCTGATCCGCATGTTGATCGTCTTGGGTTCAGCCTGGCGTGATAAGTTATTCCTATTGTATCAGATGGGGTCACTCATAGGTAGGTTCGGTCGATAGAATTCTTGTTCCTACGAAGGATAGATGCGGTCCATGACGAAAGACATATGAGATCATGCTTCGGGATCTATCTGGTTCTTGACAGGTTATATATTCGTGGTAGTATATTCAACATAGAATAAAAGGAGTCAGATGATGTCCACACGGTTGGTGATTCTGGGATTGTTGCGCGAGCGTCCATTACACGGCTACGAGATCAAGCACATCATCGAAGATCACATGGGCGACTGGACCAGCATCGCTTTTGGCTCCATTTACTACGCCCTGGGAAAGCTGGAAGAAGATGGCTTCATCGAGCAGGTAGCGACGGAACAGGAGGGCAACCGTCCTTCCCGCAACGTCTACCAGATCACCAAGGAGGGGCGCGCCGAGTTTCTATACCTGTTGCGGGAACTCTGGCGAGAGCCGGAGCGCCAGTACTTCGATTTCGACTTCGCGCTCTTCTTTGCAGAGGCATTGCCCCGTGAGGAGATGTTGACCTACCTGCGTGGACGGGTCATTGG
>JBNGDR010000271.1:0-3486 GCA_049975685.1 Anaerolineae bacterium | reverse complement strand
GACATGAGCCACCAACCCGTTTTCGAAGTAGGTGCGTTTTCTGTCCTTGGTGAAATCGAAGAGTTGATGGGGCACGACAATGTGGCAGGGTTCCATCTTCTCACGCAGCGACCCGCAGGCGGAGACGCTGATGATATGCTCCACGCCGATGCTTTTCAGTGCGTAGATGTTTGCCCGGTAAGGAACTTCGCTGGGCGTATGGACGTGGCCCCGACCATGCCGGGGTAGGAAGGCGACGGGCACGCCTTCGATTTGTCCGACGATGAGTGCGTCGCTGGGATCGCCAAAGGGCGTTTCGACGCGCAGCTCGTGTACATCCTCTAGGCCCGGCATCTGGTATAGACCCGATCCACCGATGACACCGATGCGAATGGATTCTTCAGTCATGGAACCTCCTTATGTGCTGGTTATATGGTCTGGGTGCATTTCAAATGTGTTAGGGACACGGTCGGGAGCATGTCCTGACCGCGCCAGACTGTTGAGATCAACTCTCTTCAGCGACGACAAAAGTGATGGGATTGTGACACTGCCCACAGCCGACGTAGGGATCTTTCACGGGTCCCTGAACCTCCGAGCAGGTGGCAGTAATGAGCACGCGAGGACGTTCCCAGAAGCGCAGACCGCGCCGTCCTATGCGTGCGTGCAAGGTCATGTTGGGACAGGCATTGGCACGTCGAATATCGGGCACCGGGCAGGTGGCGCATAGGTCCGAAGTCCAGCGCTCGGCATCTTCGGTACCGGCGAGCAGTCGGCATTCCTCCTGGCCCGTGTGCCAGCGATGTATGTCGATGTAGTAGTGAGGACACTCTCGTCCGTCAGGTATACGCATGGAAAAGCTATCGCCTTTCTCAAAGGCCGAAATGGGCCAGCATATGATGCCGGTTGACGTAACACATGAATACTTTGGATGGTAGTCGGCCTGCTCCCTCGCTCAGAAAATGCAGGGAGGCGTTGGTCAAGGCCACGAAGGTGGAGCGACTCATGTCCAGGAAGTTCTCAATTTCTGTATCGCCAAAGAGAGGAGCTTTACCTCGAATGACGAAGAGGGAGAAATAGAACATGCCCATGGCCGTCCGTGGTGCTTTGCGGTATTCTTCCATGGTGGATCTGTTGGTGAAGATGATCATCTGGATCTGTTCCCGAGCTATGGTGAGCTTTGGGGCTTTGGTGCTGGGAAGTCCGGTGAAGTGCCAGGGGGCGACGTAGGCGTCATTGAGCTGCAAGTAATCGAATTCATCCTGGTTCAGATAGTTGTGGGGATCTCCCCGGCTCTCTAGCTTGCCCTGTGCCCAGAAGACTTCTGTCACTACCTGTATCTCGTGTTCCTGGATGGGTGAAGACCCAAAGATACCCATATTCATCCTCCTTCGAGAATATATCTTTGCCATCCCCACTGTCCTTCACTACCTTCAGGACAGGCCGTTCGGAATGACAGCTAGATTTTGGTTTTGGTGATCAATTGTGAGCCAGTGGCTCCTGATACCTTCCTTGTTTTGTTATCCTGCAAACTTAGACTGGTAGCTACTTGACCATGCGTCGCAACTCTTCTTCCTCAATCATAGGAGTCTGCAAACGTTGCGCCTTACGGAACTTGGAACCGCCCGGGGAGGCACCTATGACCAGGTAGCTGGTTTTGCTGCTCACGGAGCCGGTGACCTTCCCTCCGTGGGATTCAATCCAGGCCTGGATCTCGCCGCGTGGTTGGGATAGGGTGCCGGTGATGACGAAGGTCAGGCCCTCCAAAGGTCCTCCTTTGGTCTCCGGTGGCGGAGACACTGCTTGAAGGCGGACACCTGCGCTACGCAGTTTGTCTACCATCTGGCGGTTGCGCTGGTGGTTGAACCAGGCCAGAGTGTTCTGTGCCGTGATAGGCCCTATGCCCTCTACCGCTGCCAGTTGCTCTTCTGTGGCCTCGCCCAGGGCGTCCACCGAGAGAAATCGCTCTGCGAGGAGATCCGCGACCGTGGAGCCTACCCCCCTGATGCCCAGGGCGGCCACGACGCGGGAGAGTGGACGCTCCCTGGAAGCAGCAATAGCTTCGATAAGGTTCTCTGCTTTCTTTTCGGCAAAGCCCTCGAGGGGGAGTAGATCCCCCGCCGTCAGGGTATAGAGATCGGCCGGATCCTCGACCAACCCTTCATCCACCAGCTGCTGAGCCGTGCTCTCGCCTAATCCGTCTACATCCATGACGTGGGCGAAATAGAGTACCCGCTGAACGCGCTGCTCGGGGCAGGCCGAGTTAAGGCAGAGATAGGCGACCTCTCCCTCCGGGTGGGAGAGAGGCTCACCGCATGAGGGACAGGTTTCCGGCGGCAGGATGGGTCGTTCACTGCCGTCGCGTACGTCGACGATGGGTCCTACTACATAAGGGATGACATCACCGGCGCGGTGGACGATGACCCGGTCGCCCACACGGATGTCACGCTCTTGGACGAGGTCAAAGTTGTGGAGCGATGCGCGGCTCACGGTCACGCCGCCGATGGAGACCGGCTTCAGGAGGGCTGTCGGTGTGATAGTACCTGTACGACCTACCGTGAATTCCACCTCGACCAGCCGGGTCGTGGCCTCCTGCGGTGGGAATTTGAAGGCAACGGCACCACGGGGGCGCCCCCCTACCGTTCCCAGTGCGTCTCGGGTATCCCGGTCATCGATCTTGATGACGAGACCGTCGGCCTCGTAAGGTAGCGTCTCACGTAGTCCCGTCATCTCCTCGCAGAAAGCAGCGACCTCTTCAAGAGTGTCAAGGCGCCGACTAATCTTCTCATCGACCGGGAACCCCAACGCCTTCAGGTAGTCCAGCGTTGCCCTCTGGCTCTGGGGTATGGGGCCGTTTGCATCCACAATCTGATAGACGTAAAGAAAGATGGGACGGTTGGCGGTAACTCGGGGATCCAGCTGACGCAACGAACCCGCCACCGCATTACGGGGGTTGGCGAAGGGCATCTCGTCCGATTTGGCGAGACGGTCGTTGAGCATTTTGAAGTCATCGAGCAGAATGAGTGCCTCTCCCCGTACCACCAATGTGGAAGGGGGCTGCGGTCCTTCGCTGTTCAGTGGGATGCGGAGGGGTAGTGCCTTGATGGTGCGGAGATTGGCCGTAATATCCTCGCCCACCTGGCCGTTGCCGCGTGTGGCCCCCAGGGTGAGGAGACCGTCGTGGTAGTGGAGAACAACGGTGATACCATCAAACTTGGGTTCAACGACGTAAGACAGGGGTGGCGCGTCAAGAGGTAGCAGCTTGGCGATACGGCTTTGCCAGGCAAAGAGCTCCTCGCGGTTAGTGGCCTTATCAAGGCTGAGAATGGGAGCTGGGTGTTCCACCTTGGTGAAACCCTCGGCGGGCGATGCACCCACCCGCTGGGTGGGTGAGTCAGGCGTGATCAACTCAGGGTACTCTCCCTCGATGGCGCGTAATTCGTCCACGAGGGCATCATACTCTCCATCGCTGATGACGGGGCGGTTCAGCACGTAGTAGCGGTAGTTGTG
>JBNGDR010000270.1:0-3487 GCA_049975685.1 Anaerolineae bacterium | reverse complement strand
GGTCCGACTGTGGTCGAAGGTCCGACTGTGGTCGAAGGTCCGACTTGATTATTGACTAAGCGACTATTAGACTAACGACTACCCGACTATCAGACTAACAACTACCCGACTATTCCATCCGAGGTAGGATATGGATCACGATGCATTCGAGCGTCTGGTAACCGAAGCCGTGAACGCACTGCCGGAAACGTTCCAGGCGAGATTGGAAAACGTCGACATCGTCGTAGAGGATTGGCCCGATCCCGAGACGATGCGTCGCGCGGGCGTCAGACACCCCTTCCAGCTGCTCGGCTTCTATCACGGCGTGCCGCTGACAAAACGCACGCACAAATACGGCCTCGTCCTTCCCGATAAGATCAGCATCTACCGCCAGCCCATCCTGATGCGCAGCCGTGGTCAGGCGGAGACGGTCAGGATAGTACATCGGGTCCTCCGGCACGAGGTGGGTCACTACTTCGGCCTGAGCGACGCACGGCTACGGGAGATTGGGGCCTACTAGGGATAAAATCTGTGTGGAATCACAACAGATAAGGGCGCGGGATAATTATGACGACATTAGATGAAATCTTCCGTCAGGTGGAGTCTGGCAGGCTCCAGGCCGCCAAGCGTCGGTTGATGGATTACCTGCGCGCCAATCCGCATAATGTGGCCGCGTGGATGCTGTTGGCGAAGTTGCTGGATGACCCGCAGCAACAGGCAGATTGCTACCAGCAGGTACTAGGTCTGGATCCCGGTCACAGGCAAGCGGCTCGGGCTCTGGAAGGGCTCACGTCGCCAGCTGAAGGACTACTACTGCGCTGTCCTCAATGTGGTGGCGCGATGGAAACTTACTTCGTTGAAGATCTACACGACAAACGGGCACGTTGTCTCTACTGTGGCACCGAGGTGGACTTGCCCGATAGTTTTCAACGGGTAAGACGCACAAGAACCTCAGAGCAGCAGGCCGGGGTCCACCGCTTTGAGGATACCCTCGTCGTGGAATCCCGCAGTGACGGCGAGACGCCCTCTTTCACCCCCGAAGAGATCATACGGCTGATACAGGCACGGCATCGTGAGACCTCTGGCGCACAGGAATTCCCGGAACAACTGCCGTATGAACATACCTATACCAGCGATGAAATTCGGCGCTTGCTGGATCAGCAGGGCCTTTCGGTACCCGATGAGAGGCTTGATGAATTGCTGGATCGTTATCTCTTCAGCGAACGGGAGGAGGGGGGATCTGCGCGCCACGTTGTCGTCCGGCGTGTTGAAACGCGCCGCAATCTGGGGGATGTTTTCTCCCAGGAGGGCGCGGAGGAAAGGCAAGGATGCCTATCCCTTTTGCTGCGCCTACTTGGAGAGAGTCGCGTCATTGTGGAGCGCTCGCGCCCCGCCCCACCGGCAGAAATGGACGTTGCAACGATTATCAAGGCGGCGGGTGGCCCCCTGCCGCCGGACGAACGGCAAAGTTGCCCACACTGTGGTGCGACCATCTTCAGGCAGGCAACTCGTTGCCCCTGGTGTGACGCCTGGTTGGAGAAGACCGATGAGGGTGAGTTGTGAGTATCCGTGGAGCAGGTCCCTGTATATATTAAAGAGCCCCCTCCACGGAGAGGGGGCTCCCTTTTGTCTGAATGCTGACTCAAGATTCCTGGCGCTTCTTCTCCCTCTCCAGCACCTCTTGAAGGGCGGGGACGTAGTAATCCTCGGTGTATTCCTTCACCATGCGCCGGGTTGAGAACATGGGGCCTACCGTGCGGATGGATTCCCGCATCATGTTGACCCAGCCGCGTGGGATGTCATCCCAGCCCCGCTGGTAGTAGAGAGGTACTACCTCTTCCTCCAGCGTCCGGTAGAGAGCTTCGGCGTCGGCGTTGTCCTGCTCCCAATCGCTCTCGTAGTCCTCTTGCTCCGGTTGGATGGCCCAGCCGTTGCGACCGTTGTAGGCCTCGGCCCACCAGCCATCCAGGACACTGAGGTTGAGGACCCCGTTGAATCCGGCTTTCATGCCGCTGGTCCCGCTGGCCTCCATGGGCCGGCGCGGGGTGTTCAACCACACGTCCACGCCCTGGACAAGGTAGCGGGCGATGTGCATGTCGTAGTCCTCGACGAAGGCGATACGCCCACCCATCTCTGGACTGCGAGCCCAGTTGTAGATCTCCTGGAGCAGCCGCTTGCCGGGATCGTCGGCGGGATGGGCCTTCCCGGAGAAGACGAACTGCACCGGGCGGTAGCGATGATGGATGAGCCGCTTCAGCCGCTCGATGTCACGGAATAGGAGATAGGCCCGCTTGTAGGTCGCAAAGCGGCGGGCAAAGCCGATGATCAGCGCTTCGGGGTCGAGGAAGATACCGGAGGCCAGAAGCTGTTCGGGCGGTGTGGCGCGGGCTATACGGTCGTCACGCGCGCGCTCGCGCATGGTGGAGAAGAGCTTGCGCTTCAGGTAATTGTGGGCCTCCCAGATCTCCTCGTCGGGTACGTCCTCGATGCGCGTCCAGATCATGGGACTGTCCTGGCGTTCCAGCCAATCGGGGCTGATGTGGCGGCGGTAGAGGCGGTGCATGGCCTCCCCCGTCCAGGAGGGAAGGTGCACGCCGTTCGTCACATGTCCGATGGGGACCTCCTCCGCCTTCTTACCCGGCCACATTCTGGTCCACATCTGCCGTGAGACCTCACCGTGCAGCTCGCTGACGCCGTTGGATCGCCCCGAGAGGCGGAGGGCCAGCGCCGTCATGTTGAAGGCGGGGCCGCCGTGTTGGCTTTCGTAGCTGCCCAGCGCCAGGAAATCGTCGCGGCCGATGCCCAATTTCGGCCAGAAATTGTGGAAGTATTTTTCCATCATATTGAAGTTGAAGACGTCGTGCCCGGCGGGGACAGGGGTATGCGTGGTGAAGACCGTCTCGGCTCTTACCTGCTTCACCGCGTCATCAAACGCCATATCCGCCTGAACGTACTCGCACAGTCGTTCAAGGAGCATGAAGGCCGAGTGTCCCTCGTTGATGTGCCAGATCCTGGGTTTGAGACCCAGGGCGCGAACGATGTGCACGCCGCCGATACCCAGCAGGATCTCCTGCTGAATGCGCATCTCGCGGTCACCGCCGTATAACCGGGCGGTCAGCTCGCGATCCCAGGGGGCGTTCTCCTCGACGTTGGCATCCATGAGGTAGAGGTGAGCCCGACCTACCAGCACCTCCCAGACCTGAAGATGGATCTGTCGATCCCCTACGTCCACCGTCACCTGGACGCAGCTTTCGTCATCACAGAGTATGGGGCAGAGTGCCACCTCCTCGGGATTGAGGGCTGGGTAGATGGCTTGCTGCCAGCCGCTGTGATCGAGCCGCTGGCGGAAATATCCCTGCTCGTAGAGGAATCCAACCCCGATCATGGGTAGGCCCAGGTCGCTGGCCTCCTTGTTATGATCGCCGGAGAGGACACCCAGACCGCCAGAGTAGATGGGGAGGGAGGTGTGGATGCCAAACTCGGCCGAGAAGTAGGCGATGGGCTCCTC
>JBNGDR010000269.1:0-3568 GCA_049975685.1 Anaerolineae bacterium | reverse complement strand
CAACGCAGGTAACCTGGTCTACAAGTCGGGCGAGTATGATGCCGCCACCGGTGAGCTTATCCGCGATACCAACATCAAGATTTACGAAGTGAAGCAGGGGATCACACCGGAGATGGCTTCTCTTCTGGAAAAGGAACCGGGTGCCTCCTTCCACTTCGTCCTCAACAACACCGTGGTGAAAGACAATCGTATTCCGCCCCGGGGCTATACTCAGGCAGCCTACGATCAACCCGGCCTCCGGCCTGTGGGCGCCACCTACATCGACGGACAACACTGGGACGAAACCGTCTACACCCTACCCAGTGACACAGTGCGTGTGAGCGCCTTGCTTTACTACCAGACCTCTTCGAAGGAATATATCGATTTCCTGCGCGCCCAGGGCGGCGTGGATGGGGAAACGCTGGGTCAACTCTGGGAGGACAGCAAGAGCCCGCCCCGGATTATGGCGATGGCCTTCCAGCCCGTGCAAAGTCTCTATCTGCCCATCCTCACGCGCAATTACTAACACGATAACGTGACGCGGACAGGCTGCCCAGCTCTGATCCAACTTGCTTTCCGTCGATTCTAACCTAAAATGTAAGCACAGAGGAGATAAACGAGCCCTTTCGCAGAAGCGAAATGGGTCAAAACAGAAGAGGAGAATCTGCCGTGAACGTCCCGGTCCGGCACGGACCTGCGGCAATTGAGTATTATCACACGTTGGAGATGCCTGATATCTCCAACGCCCTGCCGCGTTGCAGCTGGCACACCATGTCTGGCTGGCAACAGACAGAGACCCCGAGCCCCCCGATTCAAAGGAAAGGCACGGGGTCTTTTGCTTTCCGGCACAACCTCCGGGACGTCTCCCCAGGAGGTACATCGTGGATCAGGTAGAGCTAGCCTATAACCAGCTCACCTCCCTCCTTTCCCATCTTACCAGCGAGGAGCGTCACACCATCGAGCGCGCCTTCGAGTTCGCACGCCGGGCACATCGAGGGCAAACCCGCAAGTCAGGAGAGCCTTATATTGTACACCCTATCGCCGTCGCGCAGACACTCGCCAGGATGCAAATGGACACCGAGACCATTGCGGCAGCTCTGATGCACGACGTCATAGAGGACACCCCCATAACCTACCGCGAGATGGAAGCCGAATTCGGTACCGAGGTCGCCCAGCTGGTGCTAGGAGTGACCAAGCTGGGTGAGAAGGTTAAGGAGCTCAAGTTCATCCGTGCCACGACGGACGTCGATCTCAGTTACGAAGAACGCCAGGCTGCAAGCCTCGTCAATCTCTTCCTCATGATGACCGAGGATCTGCGCGTCATGATTATCAAGCTCTGCGATCGCTTGCACAACATGCGCACCCTGGAACCACTCAAACCCAAGAAACGGTGCCAAAAAGCACAGGAAACAAAGGATCTTTTCGTGCCGGTTGCTGCCCGTCTGGGCATCCGCCGCCTCGAATACGAGCTCGACGATCTGAGTCTGGCGGTGCTGGAGCCAGAAACCTACGCCGAGATCGAGCAGATGCTGCGGGCTCGCAGCCGGTTACTGCGTCGTGATCTCGGCGACACCCTGACCCACCTCCGCCATGTCCTGGAAGAGAGCGGTCTCAACGCCACCGTTGACACATTGCCTGAACCGATCTCCAGCCTTTACCGTCACATCCGCGCCCATGGATGGGATAGCGCACGCACCTACGATGGTCTGCGCATCGAGGTTCTGGTAGAGACGCCGGCGCAGTGTTATGCGGCCCTGGGCATCGTCCACGCTCTTTGGGCCCCTGTTCCCGGTCGCATATCCGACTTCATTGCAGCGCCCCAGGACGGCCTCTACCGCTCCCTGCACACCGTCGTCATTGGTCTGCGAGGACATCCGCTGGAGATCCGCATTCGCACCCACACCATGAAACATCTGGTCGAGTACGGCGTCATCACCTACTTCCAACAGGTAGAGGGACAGAAGACAGGAGAGACTGGCCCGCCGCTCCCCTGGCTCAACCACCTCCAGGAGCTACCCAACGACGATCCTGAGACCTTCCTCAACCTCTTCAGATCGGAGATCACACCTGAGCGCATCCGCGTCTTTACCCCCAAGGGCGATCTGATGGAGATGCCCGTTGGATCGACACCGGTGGATTTCGCCTATGCCATCCATACAGAGATCGGTCACCGCTGCCACCGGGCTCTGGTGAACAACCGCCATGTCCCCCTGAATCGTCCCCTTGAGAACGGGGATCAGGTAGAAATCGTGAAATCCCTGACCGCCGGACCGGACCGCCGCTGGCTGGATGAGGATCTGGGGTACACTCAGAATGCCTACACCCAGCGTCATATCCGACGCTGGTTCTCGCACCGCCCCCATCCCATCCTGCTACAAGAAGGCCACGCCATCATCGAAGAAGAGATCGCCATCTGGAACCCGCCCGACGTCTGGGACGGCGCAGACCCCGTTGACCACCTGGCCCGCCAGCGTGGGTTGACCGACGAGCAGTTCTGCTTGCGCGTAGGTCGGGGGGAGATCACACACAGTGAATTGGGGGTTCTGGTTCTCAACGAAGCACTCGAACGTCCCGAGAGTCGTCCGGGCCTGCTAACATTGGAGATCCAATCCATGGATCGCCCGCACCTGCTGCGGGATGCATGCCAGATCGTTGCTGATGACAATGTCAACATGCACAGCGCCTGGGCGCGGGCGACCGAGGAGACAGGATTAGCCGTGGTCCAATTGACCCTGGATGCGCCCAATTTACGAAAGATCGTGCGTATTGCTCACCGCCTCAAGCAGATGTTGAGCGTTTTGCAAGTGCGGCGGTGCCGGCTTCAACCTACCTCAGGGATCGAGATCGAGTTGGAGTCCTGCCCGCTCCCCCTGATCGCACCCGCCGACGTCGTTTGAGCCATTATCCTCAAGAGGAGAGAAATATGTGTGGACGCTTCACACTCACCGTCAAGCTCGATGACCTTATGGACGCCTTTCCTGAGTTCCGCCCTCCGATGACGTGGGAGCCCCGTTACAACATCGCCCCCACGCAACCCGTCCCGGTTGTGACCAACAAGGGGGAGCAGCAGATCGAATTCTTCCGCTGGGGGCTCATTCCCTTCTGGGCCAAAGATCCCAACATCGGAAACCGAATGATCAACGCCCGAGCCGAGACGCTGGCCGAGAAACCCTCCTTCCGCGCCGCCTATCGACGCCGCCGCTGTCTCGTGCTGACCGATGGCTTCTACGAGTGGCGAAAGGAGCCAGGTAGCCGGAGCAAGATACCCTATCTCGTCCGAATGGCGTCAGGGAAACCCTTTGCCTTCGCCGGACTCTGGGAGATGTGGCAGCCCGATGATACCCCGGTGCTCTCCTGCACCATCATCACCACTCAGCCCAACGAGCTGGTCGCCCCCATCCACAATCGGATGCCCGTCATTCTGCGACGTGAAGCCTACGGCCTGTGGCTTGAACCTGGAGAGAAGCAGCCTGCCGAACTGCAATCCTTGCTGGGGCCTTATCCGGCTTCGGAGATGACCGCCTATCCCGTCTCCAGGAAGGTTAATGACCCCAGAAACGACGTACCAGAGGTCGTGGAGCCTGTTGCT
>JBNGDR010000268.1:0-3585 GCA_049975685.1 Anaerolineae bacterium | reverse complement strand
GGACCGCTAAGCTTTCTGAGACGGCGGGCTGAGACTCCACGCGAACGGATCTTCCGTGAATATGATAGGACGCTGACCTATGCCGGTGAGGAGGGGGTACCCCGCCGGGCGCCTCAGACGCCCAAGGAATACGAGTTGACCCTGATTCCCGAGGTCCCCGAGGTCAACACGGAGGTGAACGAGCTGACCTTGGCCTTTATCGAGGCCCGCTACAGCGATCATCCGGTTGAAGATGGGGACGCAACGCGCGCCCGCGAGGACGTTCGCCGGATCGAAGAGGCGTTGAGGGCACGTCGCAGGCGACAAGAGGAGGCATCTTCGGCGCCTTCAGTTCCCGGTACCGATGAGGAGGTTTAAGATGTGCGATACAGTGGTAGCGTTGGGTAATGTGACAGCTGATGGTAGCGTGATGTTTGCCAAGAACAGCGATCGCGAGCCCAACGAAGCACAGTGGCTTCTTTATCTTCCCCCCGCAGATCATCCGTCCGATGGCACCGTGGCCTGCACCTATGTAGAGATTCCTCAGGTCGCCCATACCTATGGGGTGGTGTTGAGTAAACCCTTCTGGATGTGGGGCGGTGAGATGGGGATCAACGAACACGGGGTGACCATAGGCAACGAAGCCGTCTGGACCAAGGAGTCCTACGAGAAGACGGGGCTTCTGGGCATGGATCTGATACGTCTGGCGTTGGAGCGGGCGGCGAACGCCGGTGAGGCCCTTGATGTCATCACCGAATTGCTGGCAAGATACGGACAGGGCGGTGATGGTGGCTACACGCGCAAGCTATTCTACCACAATGCCTTTCTCATCGCCGATCCACGGGAGGCCTGGGTTCTGGAGACGGCGGGACGGTACTGGGCGGCGCTGAAAGTGCGCGATTACTACGCCATTTCCAATGGGCTGACCATCGGCGATGAATGGGATCGGGCGTCTTCCGGTCTCGTGGAGCACGCGGTGGAGAAGGGCTGGTGTCGCTCCGCATCCGATTTCGACTTTGCGCGCTGTTACTCGGATACGATCTACACTCGTTTTAGCCGTTGCAAGCTGCGCCGAAGTCGTACACGGAACCTTCTGGGGGCCGAGGCCGGAGCTATTGCATTGGAGACCCTCACATCGCTCCTGCGCGACCACGGTCCGGAGGCTGAGGCGGATCCCGACTGGAGTCCGGCACAAGGTTCATCGGGTAACGTCTGCATGCACGCTGGCTTTGGGCCGGTACGGGCTATCCAGACGACGAATTCCTTCATTGCGCATCTCGATCCGAGACTCTTCACAATCCTCAGTACGGGTACCTCATCTCCCTGTACGTCCCTCTTCAAGCCCTTCTGGCCGGAGGCCATGCCTTCCCTCGGGCCGGAGCCAGGTGGTACCTACGATCCCTCGACCCTGTGGTGGCAGCACGAGCGCTTACATCGGGCCGTCCTCAAGGACTATTCACGGAGGTTGGCTCTGTATGCGGAGGAAAGGGACGATCTGGAGCGGGAGTTACTGGGTGAGGCGGCCAAATACGTGGGGCAGGTGATGAATCAGCCTGCTGATGTGAGACGGCGGGGGTTGCAGCGCTTCTCGGCGGAATCGGTGCGCCTTGCGCGTGAATCCACCGCCGTCTGGGCGCGAAAAGTGGAGACCGCACCGTTGGGCTGGCGCTGGCCCTCTCTCTACCGCTTCGCGTGGGCCCGTTACAATCGCCGGGCGAAGATGCCATAGAGACGGGTCATTTTCTAGGTTGGGATAGTCATGGTATCCTACATGTAGACAGATTTCATCGCCAGTCGGTGTATGGAGGGTAACGATGGCACAATCTCTGGAGAGGCCGCGCCTTTCCTTTTTCTGTGAGCTGGACCGCGAAGCACTACAGAACCTCTTTGCCGATCCCGATCTTATCCCCACGCTGGTTGCCCTGGACGCGCGCGTGGCGTTGGGGATCCTCGATCTGAGTGAGGAGCGCGCCGACGTTGTGCGGCGGCTCAACGCTGCCGGGATTCCCGTTGTCGCTTGGCAGTTGCTGCCCGAGGAGGCCGGGTACTGGTACAACGTCGATAACGCTCCCCAGGCTGTAGCGCGCTATGCCGATTTTCTAGATTGGACGGCGGCTCACGATCTTCACTGGGATACCATCGGCATCGATATTGAGCCGGACATGGGTAAGGTGGGACGACTTGCGGAGGGCGATTGGCGCATCCTGGGGGAGGGGCTGGGTGATCTCTTTGATTCCGGGCGCATATGGCGGGCGCGTGCTCTCTACGGGGATCTCGTCGCTCGTATGCACAGGGATGGCTACGCCGTGGAAGCCTATCATTTCCCCGTCGTGGTGGACGAGCGCCGCGCAGGTTCAGCGTTGCTGGAGCGCCTGGCTGGCCTCATCCATCTGGAGGTAGACCGTGAGGTGCTGATGTTGTACAGCAGCTTTCTCCGTCCCTGGGGAGCCGGGGTGCTCTGGAGTTACGGGCCTGAGGCGGCGTCCATCGCTGTGGGAAGCACAGGTGGCGGTGTGACCGTGGGCGGTGCGGATCAGGTCCCCGCTCTTTCCTGGGAGGAGCTGGCGCGTGATCTGCGGCTTGCCCGCCGTTGGACCACCGATCTGTATGTTTTCTCGTTGGAGGGATGTGTCCGCCAGGGCTATCTTGAGCGGCTGGTGGGATTTGACTGGTCCGAGAAGGTTGCTCCACCGGTTCAAAAGATCCGGAAGGTGGCATGGGCCCGACGAGGGGTGCGCGTTGCCCTTTGGACGAGCGCGCACCTTGGCCTGGTGGTTGCGATGCTCATCCTGGCGGGCGGTCTCTGGTGGCTGGCACGCCGTCGAAAACGGGAGGGACAATGACGGAAGAAGAGGTCCCACACGCGCAGTCTGTTGGGTCAGAGGACGTCTCCGTCGATTCAGATCGTCAGGAAACGGCGCGGGAATATGCTCGCATCAGTCGCCGCCTCATGGTGGTGGATCTCGTGGTGTCATTTGCCCTCGTGGTGGGATTCCTGATGACGGGCGCTTCGCAGTGGCTCCGAAATCTCCTGGTGGGCTGGGGTCTCACCTCTCCCTGGTTACTCGTTCCCACCTACGTGCTCCTCGTCTACCTGGGTTACACGGCGATTTTCCTCCCTCTGTCGTGGTACAGTGGCTTTGTTCTCCCTCATCGTTACGAGATGAGCACCCAGGACGCGGATGACTGGTGGCTGGATCAACTCAAGGGTATGGGGTTAAGTCTCGCCATCGGCTTACCCCTTTCGGAGGTTATCTATTGGTTCCTGCGCGCGCAACCCGAGACGTGGTGGATCTGGGCGGCGGTGCTTCTGGTGGTTCTCTCTGTGGTCATGGGGTACCTCTTTCCCGTGCTCATCGTCCCCATCTTCTACGATCTGACGGTGTTGGAGGATGAGGATCTGGTGCAGCGCATCAAGGGTTTGGCCGAGCGGGTAGGGGTGCAGGTGGCGGGCGTCTATACTATCGACCTCAGCCGTCGCACCCGGGCGGCTAACGCCATGGTGATGGGGGTGGGTAGCACAAAACGCATCGCCCTGGGTGATACGCTTTACGAGGATTTCACCGGAGATGAGATTGAGACCATCCTGGCCCACGAGCTGGGGCA
>JBNGDR010000267.1:0-3598 GCA_049975685.1 Anaerolineae bacterium | reverse complement strand
GCGTTTACCGTGGTAGGATTCAAGTATCACGGCAAGAATGAGAACGATGAGATCAAGGAGATGTGGAACGTATTCAACAATCGCATTGACGAACTCCTTGCCGTCGCCGACGTCGGGCCAGCGGCCTACGGCGTCTGCGGCAACACACAGGCCGATGGCAGCTTTGACTATCTCGCAGGACTGGAGATCCTCTCCATCGACCACCTTCCGGAGGGCATGGAACAATGGACCGTGCCCGAGCAGACCTACGCCATCTTCCCCTGTACCATCCCCACCATCCACGCCGCGTATCGCTACGCCTTCGAGGAATGGCTGCCCCGCTCGGGTTACCGCCGCGCCGAAGGTCCTGACTTCGAATACTATGACGAGACCTTCGATCTTGAAGATGCCGACAGATCGCAGCTGTACGTGTACATTCCTATCGCCAGATAGAGGGGAATACCCCAAGGGCATGTTGCGTAGTGCGTAGTGCGTATTCCGTAGTTACCACTTCGCAAGTTGATACGTAATACGAAACACGCAATAATAAATATCAATAGACCCTATCAACACAAGGAGATCGATATGACTGAAAAGAAACATCTGTACGTGCTTTGGACCAGCGGCGATCCTGTTACAGCAGAGAAGATGGTTCTGATGTATACAACCAACGCCCTGAAGTTCGGTTGGTGGGAGAAGGTGACTCTGGTGATCTGGGGCGCAGCCTCCCAGCTGGCAGCCGAGGACGCCGGCATCCGAGAGGGCCTTCAGAAAGCACAGGAAACCGGCGTTTACCTCACCGCGTGCAAGGCCTGCGCCGATCAGCTGGGGGTGACGGAGGCGCTGGAGGAGATCGGCGTCGACGTGCAGTACCTGGGCGTGGCGCTCACCAACGTCCTCAAGAATGAGGAGACGTTGCTCACAGTATGATCTGGCGTGACCGCATCATAGCGTATTCCGTATTGCGTGTTGCGTATCTCGTCGCTACGGAATACGCAATACGCAGTCATCATACACACAGAAAGGGATCACATGAACAATCTATTGGAGTACTACGCCACACCGGGCCCTATGACCGACCCAGGTCCTCATGCGGTGCTCTTCGACGGTCTGCCCACCGAGATTCCGGCCCTGGTCGAGGCCATCCAGGGTTTCATGTTCCACATCTTCTGGGCCGAAGCTTACGGACTTGAGGTCACGGAGGAGCGCAAGGAAGAGTTGGAATTGCGCCGCGTCGATCTGCAACTGGCGCGTCTACTGGAGCTCGATGATCGCCCACTCACCGAAGCCCGCCCCTACGAACAGAAGCTGGTGAGCAACTGCCGCGACTTCTCTGTAATGATGACCGCCATCCTGCGTCATAAAGGCATACCGGCCCGCGCCCGCTGCGGTTTCGGCACCTATTTCCTGCCGGGTCACTTCGAGGATCACTGGACCTGTGAGGTCTGGAACGCCGAAGAGGAAAGGTGGACACTCGTCGATGCTCAGCTGGACGAGCTCATGCTGGAAGAGCTGCCCGTGGACTTTGATCCTCTTGATGTGCCGCGAGATCGCTTCATCGTGGGCGGGCAAGCGTGGCAGTGGTGTCGCTCCGGTAAGGAGGACCCTGAGAAGTTCGGGATCTTCGACATGCACGGTCTGGACTTCGTGGCGGGCGACCTCATCCGCGACTTCCTTGCCTTCAACAAGCTCGAGATCCTGCCCTGGGATGGCGGCTGGGGCTACTTGACCGAGGAGGAGAAGAGCGAAGAGGAGCTTGCCACCATCTACGCCGTGCTGGATCGCATTGCCGATCTAACCCTCACCGGTGACAATGCGGTCACCGAGATGCACGCGCTCTACGAGAGCGATCCCGGTTTCCATGTACCAGCGGAGGTGAGACGCACTTCAGCGCTATAGATCCCGATGGGAACCACGTCAGATGCCTTTGGTATGATCAACCAAGTACGTCCCACCTGGAATGTGACCAGGTTGCTTGCACGGATGTGCGATACGTGTACCAGCCAGGTGCA
The DNA here is from genome assembly GCA_049975685.1 of Anaerolineae bacterium. GTDB lineage: Bacteria > Chloroflexota > Anaerolineae > B4-G1 > SLSP01 > DAOTVC01. The sequence continues at coordinate 1,607 of JBNGDR010000267.1, read as the reverse complement.
ACGCACTTTAGGCCTAACGTGTGAACCATAGACTTCTGGTTGAGGTTGGAACGTTTACAACGTCGATCTACTAGCGAAGTGCATCGCACCCTAGCGAGAAGGAGAACATATGAAATACGGACTCTACATACCCAACTTTGGAGACGGCATCAGCGTCGATCTTCTCGTTGACTTCGCCCGCGTGGCCGAGGAGGCTGGCTGGGACGGTTTCTTCCTATGGGATCACGTCGCGGGATACGCCGTCGATTTCGTCGATCCCTGGCTGGCGTTGACGGCAATAGCGCTCAACACCTCCCGGCTGCGCATCGGCACGACGGTTACTCCATTACCCCGGCGTCGTCCCTGGAAGTTGGCGCGGGAGACGGCGACACTGGATCACCTATCCGGTGGGCGTCTGGTGCTGGGCGTTGGCATCGGCCTGGGCGATGCTGAATGGGACGACCTGGGCGAGGAGACGGAGCCACGAGCGCGCGGCGCCATGCTCGATGAGGCGCTGGACGTGGTGACCGGTCTCTGGTCCGGCGACCCCTTCAGCTACGAGGGCGATCACTACCACGTCCACGAAGCCCACTTCCTGCCCCGCCCCGTGCAGAAGCCGAGAGTGCCCATCTGGGTCGGCGGCTTCTGGCCCAACAAGGCCCCCTTCCGCCGCATGGCCCGCTGGGACGGCATGTTCCCGCTCTTCGAAGTATGGGAACCCGACAAGGTGGTGCCGCTGCTGCGCGAAGCTGTCGATTTCGTGAAAGCACACCGGGCCGAGGACGCCGGCCCCTTTGACGTCGTCGTTACCGGAGATACACCGGGCGATAAACCGGAGATCGCCTCCGAGATCACGGCGGCCCACGCCGACGCAGGCGCTACGTGGTGGCTGGAGGCAATCGCGCCCTACTGCTTCGGCATGGATCTGGATGCTCCGTGGCCCATCGAGCCGTTGCGCGCGCGCATTCGCCAGGGACCACCAAAGCGATCTTGAACTCCATAAAGACGTATAACTCCCTGTGAATCGTCCAAACTCGGCGGAAATATGACGTGTTTTGACATGAATCCCCGCTATACTGATAGCGTAATCAAAACTCAGAAAGGGAGGCAATAAAGATGGAACCGAAGATCGTTCAGAAAGAGGCGTTCACCGTCGTAGGGCCAAAGCTGCGTTGCAAGGTCGGCGAGACAGGCGACATCCCACAGCTGTGGGGCCAGCTCATGGGGCGCATGGGCGAGATCGAGCACCTGATACAGGACGGCAATTCCTACGGCGTCATGGTCAACTTCGATGAAGAAACCGAGGCATACGACTATCTCGCGGGCTTCGGCGTGAGCGAGGTCGAGAACGTGCCGGAAGGGATGGTCAGCCTGGAGATCCCGGCGCAGACTTACGCAGTCTTCACCTGCACCATGCCCACCATCGGCGAGACCTACAACGCCATCTACGGGGAATGGCTGCCGCAGTCGGGTTACGAGCACGCCCCCACCCCGGAGTTCGAGCTCTACCCGATGAGCTTCGACCCGGAAAACCCGGAGTCAGAGTTCCAGATCTACATCCCGGTGACGAAGTAACTCGGCTCAACACTGGTAGCAAGACATGAATGGGGAGATGCGATATCGCATCT
>JBNGDR010000266.1:0-3600 GCA_049975685.1 Anaerolineae bacterium | reverse complement strand
CGGGTGAGGCGTTCCAGCCGCTCGACGTTGTGGACGGTGTTGACGACGAGATAGAAGAGACTGATGCTCAGTAGAATCTCGGCGAAGTGGCGGATGAGGTAAGAGGTGAGAGCCCCGTGGGAGAGTCCGGCGATGAAGGAGCCTATAGCAAGGAAGATGAAAGCCAGGACGGGTCCATCAAGGGGCGTAGAAACAAACGCCCGTTGGTCAGTTTCCAGCAAGAAAGGGGCCAACCAGACGACGAAGAGGCCCAGAAGGGCCAGATCGAGAAAGGTGGGGGTGAAGCCGATGCTGAAGGGCAAGGAGGCAAAGGGGAGCAGGGTGACGATGCCAATGACGCCCCAATAGGCTACTTCGATATCGCGTAAGGCCCATAGAGCATACCCGGTGGCGACGACCAGAACGGCCACCGGGAGCGCCCCCACCTCGGCGACCAGCCATCCGACGCCCGCGCCCAGGGCCAGCGCGAGGAGGGCCGCCAGGAAGACGCTCAGCCACGGGTGGCGTGTGTGTAGGCCCCATCGCAGCGGGGTGACCTCGATGAGATCGTGCAAGGACGTGCGCCAATTGTTCATCTTTCCTCCGCTGGGGATTATACTTGTGGGGAGAAGGTGCGTCAAGGTAGGCATGGCCCGTTTAGCGCGAGGTGCGTGCCTGCTTGCGCCACGGACGAAGGCTTGAAAATAAATGCGTTGTGGCCTATTATAGAGGTGAGCTTGATTGCGGGCGGGACCAGCTTCGTGCGTTGTGCCTATTCGATCCAGTTCACCCACGTTGGTCAAGTTCTTGGGATGAGATTTTCCTTAATTACAGCGAGAGGAGATACCATGACCAATTTACTGAAGAACCCCGGTTTTGAGGAGGGCTCGTGGCATCGGACCCGATCGGGTGAGGAGTACGATAATATAGCCGCGCCTGAGGAGTGGATCGTTTTCTGGCGGGAGGGTGGGGAGGTCCCCCACGATCCACACAATCCGGATGGCTACCGGCGACCCGAGTGCCGGGTCATCAGTGCCGTGCCGCCCTATCTGGACCCGATGCGGATTCACGGTGGCGACCAGGCGTGGCAGTGTTTCACCTTCTTTGGCATTCACGATGCCGGTATCTACCAGCAGGTGGAGGGGCTGGAGCCTGGCGTGCTGCTGCGGGCGAGCGCCTGGGTGCATGCCTGGTCAAGCCGCGACGACAATCCCCACACCAGCAGCGTGGAGGGCGATGAGATTTACAATTTTACGCAGCGCGTAGGTATCGATCCCCTGGGTGGAACAGATCCCTGGGCCGATACGGTGGTGTGGAGCGATCCCCGCAATTATTACGACGAGTACCAGCAATTACCCTCTGTGGAGACCGTGGCGCAGAGTGAGACCATCACGGTCTTTCTCCGTTCGGAGGTGCTGTGGCGCTTCAAGCACTGCGACGTCTACTGGGACGACGTGGCGTTGACCGTCGAGTCGGACGCGCCGGGTCCCAACGAGCCGGTGGTACCGGGGCCGGGTGGCGTCGATCTCACCATTATCGATACGACGGTGCTGCCCGAGGCGCCGAAGGTGGGGGATATCTTCAAGGTCGTGGTGCACAACGCGGCCCCCATCGCCTACGTCCGTCTGGTCTTTGAGGGGGGCGAGGTGCTGCGTGGCGAGCCCCAACGTGCGGAGAACGATATCTCCTGGCGGTGCATGGCACTATCAGAGGGGCATTACATCGTCAAGGCGCTGGCGGGCAACACCCTTCTGGCTTCAGCGAGTTTCGACGTCGCGGCTGAATAGCAAACCGAGAGATTTTACCTTACTCGCTCTTCAGCTCGATACCTTTGAGGGTATAGTAGTAAGTGAGGGACTCGGACATACCCTCGTTGATCCGCCGCCGGATTTGCTCCATGATCTCTATGAAGATCAGACCCGAGTCCTTACAGGGGCAGAGGACGCCCAGGCGCGGCTTTTGCGTCGATTGATCGACGGCCCATTCGCCGTTGAAGCGTTCGCGAAAGACTTCCCCCAAGAAGGCGCCCCAGAGGGTCATAACGTCCTGTGAGGGGTTGGGGAACTGGCGGACGTGGCGTTCAATCCATTCGTCGAGGAGCTGCAAGCCGACAGCATTGTATTGAACTTCCATGCCCGCAAAGCGGCTCAAACTGAGTTGGGCGCGTTTGGCCAGCTTTCGCATCTGCTGGGTCTGTGCCGGAGGTAGAAATTTGACGGACCGCTTTACCATTTTCCGCTTTCCATTCAGTAGTTTGGTTTGTTCAATTATAACACAGTTGCGGAGCGCAAGCAAACCGATGCAAGCGCCCATGACTCCCCGACAAAACGATGGGTTTGGAGTATACTGGGTTCCTCTTGTTCATTTTGTTTTCCTTGAGGAGAGGTGTCATGAAAACTAGATACTTGTTGCCTTCCCTGTTCCTTGCTTTACTTCTCTCTGGGACGGCTTGTGGTCTTTTCGGCGGGGGTGAGGCGCCCCCTGCGGGACCGGCTAGCGTTAACATCCAGATCAATAACCAGAGTGGTTACAATATCTGCTACGTTCTTATCTCGCCAAGTGACGCCACAAGCTGGGGGGATGATCGTCTGGGCAGGGAGGAGCGCATCGAGCCCGGTCAGAGTTACACCTTCAGCAACATGAAGGGAAGTAGTCACGACGTGATGGTGTTGACGTGCGACGATGCAATACTCCACACCGCATGGGGGATCGCACAGGATACGACGCTCACTGTGGGGGGATCGGATAAGCTCGCGCTGACGGTACAAAATGACAGTGAAGACGATCTCTGTTACCTCTACGTTGAGCCCTCTTCCAGTGACGTCTGGGGGGAAGATGAGTTGGGCAGACATGGAGTATTGAAGCCTGGAGAGGTGCGCATATTTTTCTTCCCACCTGAAACCTACGACCTCCTGGCGCAGGATTGTAATCAGCAACCTCTGGCGGAGTCCTATAACGTCGCTTTAACCTCGGATCTCATCTGGCTTCTTTCTCAGACACCGGGTGGGGGAGCAGAGGGCGAACCTTTCACGCTGCGGGTGGAGAACCGGTCTCGCCGCGAGATCTGTCATGCTTTCATCTCAACCAGCAATGCCAGAACCTGGGGTGATGATCGGTTGAACGACGGCGAGCGCATCGGGCAAAATGCCGCTCGCGAGTTCAGTCTCCCTTCAGGAACTTACGACGCTTTGTTACTCGATTGCAATCAGGCTGTGCTGGGGACGGGTTGGAATCTAAGCTCGAATTCGACGCTGAGTATTGGTGGTGGGGGCACGGTGGAAGTCGAGATAGTGAACGAGAGCACCGTTGAGATCTGCAACGTTCTTATAACGCCCTCAACGGTGGATACCTGGGGTAAGGATCTGCTGGGTATCGAGGAGGTCATCCCGGCGGAGGACGGTGTAAGATATATCTACGTGGAACCGGGTACTTACGATCTGCTGGCACAGGATTGCGAGGGCGAGGACGTGGTGCAGATGTTTGGAGCAGATCTGATGACCCATCAGACCTGGACCATCGTCGATCAGTGATCTGATATTTTCATCTCCGCACCGCGCGTTCAACTTTCAACTTGTAACTCGCAACTCGCAACCCGCAACCCGCAACTCGCAACTTTCAACT
>JBNGDR010000265.1:0-3624 GCA_049975685.1 Anaerolineae bacterium | reverse complement strand
GCCCAGACCATCGCCCCCATGTTATGGTACGACTACGACCCCTACCCCGTCATCGCCGATGGACGCATCATCTGGATACGCGATGCCTACACCTGGACCGACCGCTTCCCCTACTCCGAACCCCTGAGCGGCGTCAACTACATGCGCAACAGCATCAAGACGACTATAGATGCCTACACCGGAGAGATCACCTACTATCTCATTGACCCGGAGGACCCCATCGCAGCCACCTACGCACGCATCTTCCCCTCCCTCTTCCGTCCGGTGGAGGAGATGCCACAGGTGCTCCGCGACCACTGGCGCTACCCCGAGACGCTATTCCTTTACCAGAGCCAGCTCTACAGCACCTACCACATGCGCGATCCCCAAGTCTTCTACAACCGAGAGGATCTCTGGGACATCCCACAGGAACTGGTACAGACGGAACAGAAGGCCATGGAGCCCTACTACGTGGTGCTCCGCCTGCCCGACTCTGACAAGGTGGAGTTCATGCTCATCCGACCGTACGTGCCCAAGGAGAAGCAGAACATGGTAGCCTGGCTCTACGCCGACAGCGACGGCGAAGACTACGGGCAGATCGGCGTCTTCAAGCTGGACAAGGACCGTCTGGTCTATGGACCCTTGCAGATCGAGGGACGCATCAACCAGAATCCCACTATCTCTGAGCAACTCTCCCTCTGGGATCAGCGGGGATCGCGAGTGCTGCGGGGCAATCTGCTGGTCATCCCCCTCAACGACTCCTTCCTCTACATCGAGCCTCTCTACCTGGAATCGGAGTCGGGACAGTTGCCTGAGCTGAAGCGGGTGCTGGTGGCCTATGAGGAACGTGTCGCCATGGCCCCCACCCTTCAGGAGGCGCTGATACAGGCTATCGTCGGTGAGGCGGTCGAGGAGCCCGGTGAGACCTCCCTCGAAGGCGACCTCGCATCGCTGGCGGAGCAGGCCTGGGAACGGTATCAGGCCGCGCAAGCCTGTCTGGAACGGGGAGATTGGAGCTGTTACGGGCGGGAACAGGCTGCGCTGGAGGAGATTCTACAAACCATGGCGGGGGTCGAGGAGTGAGTACGGTTTACCTGAAGAGCGGTCGGGATGCACCGGTCAAACGTCGCCACCCCTGGATCTTCTCCGGCGCCGTGAAACGCCTGGCGGGCGAACCGGCGCCGGGCGATCTGGTGGCCGTCCGCAGCGCCGGTGGCGACTTCCTGGCCTGGGGGCACTACAGCCCTCACTCCCAGATTCGAGTGCGCCTCTTCTCCTGGCGTGAGGAGGACGACGCCGACAGCGCCGAGTTCTGGCGCGAGCGGCTGGCGCGTGCTATCCTGGCCCGGACACACCTTGCCGACAATGAGGCCACCACCGCCTACCGTCTCATCTACGCCGAATCCGATGGCGTGCCGGGTCTCGTGGTCGACCGCTACGGCGACACTGTCGTCGTGCAATATCTCGCGGCTGGAGCAGAGGCGCGTCGCGAGCTCTTCGCCGACCTGCTCGTGGAGGCCCTGCGTCCCCACACCATCTACGAGCGCAGCGACGCCGATGTCCGCACCAAAGAGGGATTGAGACTGCGCACAGGGCTTCTCCGGGGCGAGGAACCACCGGAGCTTGTCGAGGTGCGGGAGAACGGGCTGACCTTCCTTGTGGACGTGCGGGCAGGGCACAAGACAGGCTTCTACCTGGATCAGCGGGAGAATCGCCAGCGGCTACGCGAAATTGTGACGCGCCACGTGGCCGTAGGAGAACACCCCACACTGCTCAACGTCTTCGCCTACACGGGGGGCTTCGCCGTCTACGCCCTCAACGCGGGCGCGGCCCTCACGGTAAACGTCGATACATCGGAACCGGCGCTGGCGCTGGGCCGGCGGAACCTCGACCACAACGACCTGGCGGAGAGACCGGTGGAAGATATAACCGGCGATGCCTTCGAAGTGCTGCGCTGCCTCCGTGAAGAGGAGCGGCGCTTTGATCTCATCGTCCTCGATCCTCCCAAGTTCGCCTTCAGCCAGCGGGACGTGAAACGGGCAGCACGGGGCTACAAGGACATCAACCTCCAGGCCTTCCACCTGCTGCGACCGGGCGGACATCTCTTCACCTTCTCCTGCTCCGGCGCCATCTCCGATGACCTCTTTCAGAAGATCGTCTTCGGCGCGGCGCTGGATGCGGGTGCCGATGCCCAGATCGTGGGTCGGATGGCCCAGAGCAGCGATCACCCGGTGGCCCTGACCTTCCCGGAGGCCGCCTATCTCAAGGGGCTCATCTGCCGCCGTGCGGGTGGTTGAGGAAGAGGCAATGAGGACGCGAAAGCCAATCCGTATTCTGATTCTGCTGGTGCTGTGGCTGGGCATGGCGGGATTGACCAGAACGGCGACGGCCCAGAAAGATGGCCCTACGCTGGAAGTCACGCCCGTCTGGGAAAGTCACGCCCGCACCGAAGTATGGACGGAACTGCGCGTCGTCCTCACCAACGAGAGCAACGATTGGGAAGGGGAGATCCACGTGACGCATGAGGCACAGCCCCTTACCTATCGTCTGGAGCTTTCCCTGCCAGCGCAGTCGCGGAAACAGTACCGTCTCCCCCTGCTAGTGTCAACGTCGGCCTTCCGGCGGTTGAAGGTAACGCTCATCCAGGAGGAAAACGCCATTGCGGAGCAGGAGATCGTGATCCACAGCCTCCCCGAGGAGGGGCGCGTCTGCGCTTTCGCCTATGGAGGAGGTCTTATAACAGGGGAAAGCTACGCAAGCTGTGAAGCCGTAATTCTGATCCAGAGCCCAGACACTCTACCCGAGAGCCCCATGGCCTGGGATACCATCGATCTACTCCTGTTAAACGGACTCTCCACCGCCGACCTGACCCCGGCGCAGGGCGAAGCCCTGCTGGCGTGGGTCGCAGCGGGCGGACACCTTGTCGTCGGTGGTGGCCCCGCACTGCCCCAGGCACTCTCCGGCCTCCCTGATACGCTTCAGATCGCCACACCGGGAGCACTGGTGGATGAGACGAATACCCTGAATCTCGAACCTGCGCCCGGTGCTCATCCTATTCTGCAAGGGGCTGAAGATACTCTAGCCGTCTCCGCCCCGGTAGGCAGAGGTCAGGTCGATATTGTCGGCTGGGACCTATCCAACGAAGATCGCCGCTCCTGGCTAGAAATGCTATGGATGGACGACCCGGTGCCCGCCCTGGCGCTGCCCCTCATCGGGGCTTCGCCGACCAAAACCCAGATCCCTTCCTACTCACTAGCCTCCATGCCCACATCCAGGCTGCCCGGGCTCTGGCAGTGGGTAGTCTTCATCCCCATCTACGTGTTACTGGCAGGCCCGGCGACGCTAATCATCGTGCGGCGGCTGGAACGCCCCATGCTCGCCTGGGCACTGCTCCCGCTGTGGATTGTCGTGGGCATCGTCGTGCTGGGCGCTTGGTTAGGTGGCACCTTCGCCGACACCTTCCCTCTGGTCCACGAGGTTGCCCTCCTTTCCTCGCCGGGTCCGGGGTTGCCGGCACGGGTGGTACAGGGCACCGCCGCGTTCGCACCCCGGGCGCGCACCCTGACCTGGCGTACCACCGCAGATCCCCGCCCCCTCTACGTCGGGCAGACGCCCACCTCAGGTTTCTACCGAGAGGAGCAGATC
>JBNGDR010000264.1:0-3630 GCA_049975685.1 Anaerolineae bacterium | reverse complement strand
CAAGCTCAGGACAGGCTCGTTGAATTGTCCTCTCGTTGAATCGTTCTTTCGTTCTATCGTTCATTCGCTAAAATTTCCGCCTCTGGTTCCGCTTTAGTTTCCCCCTTTCGATAATCTTTCGATAGTCCTGCAGTATAGTAATTTTATGAGTCTAACGCGTGAAACACCCAATCTCCATGATCCCAAGTTCCGGAGGGGGAACGCCTCCTTTGTGATCCGTATCTGGTGGGAGGTGCGGGACCAGATCGAAGATCCGCCGGTATGGCGGGGTCGGATCGAGCACGTGCCCTCGGGTCGGGTAGCTCACTTCGACGACGTGGAAGGGTTGCTGGACAGCATTGAGCGCTGGACAGGCGAATTGGCACCCAAGGTGGGCGGCGAGATTGAAGAATCTCGATAGTTTAAGAGCGTAGAGGAGCGAGGTGAACTATGAAACGGAAATCGACACGTATGACCCGGCGGCAGTTCCTCACCGGGGCCGGAGTAGCCCTGACAGGGGCAGCCCTGGCCTGTGGTCGAGCCCGGGATCTGGCGACGCTCGTTGCTCCCACGTTGACGCCCACGGCATTGCCCCCCACGCCTGATATGACCCCGCTTCCAAAAGAGCTGGCCGCTGACCTGTTAATGCTCAACGGCAAGATCATCACCGTCGATCCCCAGGACACCATCGCTGAAGCCGTTGCCGTCAAGGACGGGTGCATTCAGGCGGTAGGAACGAGGGCCGACATCGCTACACTTGCAGGAGAGTCCACGCGTATCATCGATCTGGGAGGGCGGGCCGTCACGCCCGGCCTCATCGACGCCCACAATCACCTCCAGGTCGCGGGGCTGCTCAGCAGTGCCTACGTCGCCTTCCTCCCGCCCGAGGTGCGTACCCTCGACGATCTGCGCGATGGTCTGGCGGAGGCGCTTGCCTCCAGGCCGGAAGGCGAATGGTTGCAGGGGTATTTTCTCGTGCTCAGCGAGGGAGGATTACCCACCCGTCATGACCTCGATCCCGTTTCCCTCAACCATCCCGTGTGGATTCTGCAGCAGGGTGGACACTACGGTTCGGCCAATAGCCTGGCCCTGCAGATAGCCGGGATCACGGCTGCGACGCCCGATCCCGTCGGCGGGGTCATCGAGCGCGACGCTTCTGGTGAGCCCACCGGCGTCTTCTACAACCACCGGGCGATGGATCTGCTGCGCCTTCACATTCCCCGCCAGACGACGGATGACGTGCGCCAGAACATCCTCTCCTCCGAGCCCCTCTTCGCGGCCTACGGTGTGACCAGCTACCACGACAACAATGTGCGCGGCGTTGATACAGTGCATACCTACCTCGACGCGGGGAAGCGGGACGAGCTCCTGCTGCGTGGCGCCGTCTACTACACCTTGGAGTGGCCCGGCGATCTGGAACGGGCCTTGCACGAGATCGAGCGCTACGGGGACGATTTCGTGCGCTTCGCGGGTTTTAAATTCCTCCTCGATGGCCAGGCACTGATGGCCTACTGTCACCAGCCCCACAACGGTGTGCGCTGGGATTTCACCACCTGGGATCCCCAGAGCTTCAAGGATACAGTCCGCGCCCTGCACGACACGGGATTGCAGATCTGCACCCACGTCATCGGCGACGCTGCCGTCGACCTGACCCTCGATGCTTACGAGGAGGCGATGAACGCCAATCCCCGTTCTGACCCACGTCACCGGCTGGAACACGTCATACTTACCCGCCCAGAGACGACCCAACGTATCAAAGATCTGGGTGTCGTAGTGAGTACTCAACCCCAGTTCATACGTGTGGGCGCCGAGCACTGGAAGGAGGTCTTTGGCGAGGCGCGCATGGAGCGGATCATGGTAACCCGCGAGTGGCTGGAAGCAGGCATCCCACTGGCGCTGGGTTCCGATGCCCCGACGACACCCTGGCTCACTCCCCAGGTTACTCTGGCAGGTGCTGTGGGGCGCTTCTCGCCCTCCGATGCGACGTTCGAACCGGACCAGTGCCTGACTATTCAGGAGGCGCTGCGGGCGCACACCATGGGCGCGGCCTACGCCGTCCACGAGGAGGACATCAAGGGCTCCATTGAGGTAGGCAAATTGGCCGATCTGGTCGTGTGGAGCGAGGACCCTTATACTGTGTCACTCCAGCAGCTCTGGCAGATCCCGATGGATTTGACTCTGATCGGTGGGGAGGTGATCTACGATAGAACGAGTTAACGAAAGAACAATAGAACGAGTCTGTCCTGAGCTTGAGTGAAGGATCGGCGAATGAACGAATCAACGAATCAACGAATGCCCGTTTAAACGAAGCAGAAGTGGAAGCAGGGAAAACTGATCCCTGCTCACTGCTCTCTGCGCACCGCTTACTACTCCTAAGGAGGAAAATAATATGTTCAAGCGTTTGAGTCTAACCATGGCCCTGGCGGGAATTGTCATCTTTGCTGTGCTATTCATCGCTACCGGTGAGGCCCGGTCGGCGGCGGATGGCCCTGGACCTGCTGTATCTTTGATCTCGTCGGCTGCTACCGGTTGGAGCAGTGGCTGGTTCGCCATCACGCCCGGAGCAACGGAGGTGCTCACCCACAGCCTGGGCGGAGACGTGGGTGATTATGCGGTAGAGCTCATGTTCCTTGATGCCGATGCTGGGGGCCTGGGGATCAATACCTTCGGCTACGGAGGCTTCGAAGACTCCGGTCAGTGGGAGGGGGGCTACTGGTCCGACCTCACCATTACCAATATCTCTGTCCATCGGATGCCCAACGACGAAACTGCCGACATGATGCGGGTGCGTGTCTGGTTCATGACCCCGGCCGACTACGATAGTGGCTGGGAGGTCATCACGCCCACGCTACCCCTCACTCTATCCCACAACCTTGGTACGAATTCAGAGGATTACACCCTCAGCCTCTGGTTCCAGGACGACACACCCGACGGGTACGGTATCCACAACCGCTACTTTGGAAGCATAGAGCAGGGTGGGCAATATGAGGGAGCACACTGGCAAAACCTGGACGAGTCGGACATCGTCGTGAGGCGCTGGACAGATGATACTGACGTCGATCAGGTGCGGCTGCGCATTGTCCAGACCCCCCCCCCGCCCGCCTTCGACAGCGGCTGGACGAGCATTGTGGCTGGCGAGACGATCACCCTGACCCACGACCTTGGCGGGCAGGCCGGACACTATCGGGTCTCTCTCCAATACCGCGACGTCAGCGGTCTACCCACCAGCTTCGGCCGGAACATGCTCTGGGCCGGGGGTGAGGCCGTCGGTAGTAATCTCTTTGGCGGACATTGGCAGCGGCTGAACAACTCGACTGTCCAACTCTACCGGCAACCGGGTGGCACGAATCCCCGTGATACCGAGGTTCGTTTGCGCATCTGGGCACCGGGCCGCGTTGTTTATCTCCCGTTGGTCACCAAGAATTGAGCCCTATCCGGCACCTCCTCTCCTTGTCGTTATCTTTGGTGAGGAGAGGAGGTGTCACAGGCACAGGAAATCATCTTATCAAGGTCCCAGGAGGAGTATGATGTTTAGGAGATTACCAATCGCTTTGTTCGTAACGGCGCTAGTCGCGCTTTTGTTGGCCTCCGGTGGGCCGTTGTTGGCTTTACGGGCTCATTTAACCGGTGGCATGGAGCAGGGGGATGATT
>JBNGDR010000263.1:0-3631 GCA_049975685.1 Anaerolineae bacterium | reverse complement strand
GGCTTATACTTTCACGAAGGCGGAAGGCATCGATCCTTACTTCCTCCAGAAGATCACCGACCCCTACGGTACTATCGATAAAGATGCAGCGCGGCACGCCCGTTACATTGTTGAGGAGGGCGAGGCCTGGTTAAGCAAGGATGTCGATGTACTCATCCCGGCGGCCGTAGAGGAGGTCATCAACGGGGAGACGGTCGAGCAGGTAAGCCCTCAGGTGAGGATTGTCGCAGAAGGTGCCAACGGTCCCACCACCCTGGAAGCCGACGAAGCCTTTCAGGAACGGGGTATCTTCGTCATTCCCGATTTTCTCTGCAACGCCGGCGGGGTTACCTGTTCGTACTTCGAACAGGTTCAGAACGACATGAACTACTACTGGACGCAAGAGGAAGTCCTGAGCAAGTTGGACGACCGTATGACCCGTGCCTTCCGAGCGGTCTGGCAGATGGCCCAGGAGCACGATCTATACATGCGCGACGCGGCCTACTGGGTGGCGGTGCGCTGTGTCGAGAAAGCCATGCGCTTGCGAGGCTGGGTCTGATTAACGTCCAGATCGGTCTCAAATAACGAAGGCCCCTGTGGATACAGGGGCCTTCTGCTTACCGCAATGCGCGGGACGCTCGGGGGTCAGTCACGGGTTATGCGATCCACGCCCGTGAGCAAAAGCCAGAGCGCCACAATGAGGATAGCACCGGGGATGAGGCAGACCAGGGCCGAAAGGACCGCCTCCCAGCCGTAGAAGATCCCCACCGCTGCCCCACCTGCGATGATGAGGACGAGTACCACGGCGATGAGCAGATTCCGCTCGGTGCGCTTTCGGTATTCACGCATGTTGGTGGGTTTCTTCCCCATCGCTGTCTCCCAGCTGTAAAAAACGGGGGCTCTGAGAGGAGCCCCCGTTCGAGTTCTTACTCAGTATCGTAACAACGCACCGATCTTGGCACCGTTCATGGTGCCGTTCTCGACGACCTCTACGGTCCCGCCCTTCTCCACCACCTGGCTAACCACGGCCTCGGCGGCGTCGGGGATCTCCTTGAAGGTCGAGCCACAGAAGGGGCAGCGCTCCAATTTCTGGGTGGTGAGATAGCTACACCCGGTGCAACGATATCCGGGCTGATGATAATCGCGCTCCAGAACCAGAACCTGGATACGCCCTTCGTGAGCGGCACTCAGTGTCCCATCCAGCCGAATGACACCGTTGCTACCTTTGGCCGCTGCGGTGATCACCGCTTCGACCAGAGACTCCTTGCGTTGTTCCTCTACCTCCTGCAAGACAGCCAGCGAGTTATCACGGATCTCCGCTTCACCCGCCTCAATGTCGGCGGTGAAGGAGCCGATGACAACGTTTTTAAGATGGGAGGGCAGATACTCCTGGAACTGGGCCACGTTCTGGTCGGCGCCAGCCAGGATGATGCGACGTGGATGATGTCGCCGACAGAATTTACCAAGCATTTCGGCGATCTCTCGCATATTCCTCTGGACCATCTCGCTCATCTTGTTCTTCGAGCCGGGACCACCGCCTCGCATACCTATCATGGAGGAGCCACGTCCCTTGCGCGCCCCTCGCAGTTCCTCACCTGCAAAGCTCTCCTCGGTGACCAGGTTGCCCATCTGAAAGAGGAAAAATCGGGCTCCCTGGCGATTTACTAAGGCCACGACGTAGCGACCGTAGAGACCATTGAGCTCCACCAGAGGGGAAATGTAGGGTTTGTTCGCCACCGTAACACCAGAGCGAACGGGTACCGACAGGTTCAAAGCGTACCAGATATTGTCCGCCTGCCGGGAGAAGATCACGATACCTCGTCCACTCCAATCGTACTCAAGGTCGACATATTGCTTTACTGCTTCGATGTCTTCCTCTTCAGCCTCACCCTCTGCCTGTTTAAGCATCTCGCGGAGGATAAGCCGGTACTCGTCTGCAGTGTGTTCAGTGGGATCGACATTGAGGTACACACTCAGAATGGGTCCCGCACTCTCGACTGATGCCAGCTCTCGCAGCAAACTCTCATCGAACATCGCTCTATCCTTTCTCCAGTGGGGTGTGGTATAGCGTGCCCGTAAAGGGACTCAACGTTAGAAATGCGCTCACACGACCACGAGCCTCGGGGAACGTCCGTCACCAGCCTGGTTTTTCTCCCGACCTTTCGAGAGATATACCGGAGGCTGCGAAGTTGCCCAAGACGCCACCGCGACCGTTTTTCACCTCCTCTCAGGCCCCATCGATTGGTCCGTGTGAACTACTGTCAATATAAACGCATGACTGCGGGTTTTCCCTCACAGGTTTACCCGCAGTCTTGTACTTTGTTGGTTGACTGTTTCTTGTTACGCTCTCTTGCATAACTCCCCTTTTTTCTACAACAGGGTCAATTTAATTGTATGTAGTTTCCCCCCACTTGTCAAGCAGAGAATTGGTCTCAGGTCAGTTCAGCCAGATGCTGCGCCTGCTCCTCCATGATCATAGCTTCGATGAACTCATCGATCTCTCCGTCCATGACCACAGGGAGGTTGTAGGAGGCCATACCGGTCCGGTGATCCGTCACCCGGTTCTGGGGATAGTTATAGGTGCGGATCTTCTCACTCCGCTCTCCGGATCCTACCTGGGAGCGCCGCGCCGAGTCGATGGCCGCCTCCTGCTTCCGCAGTTCTATCTCGTAGAGCCGCGCGCGCAGGACGGCCAACGCACGTAACTTGTTCTGAGTCAACGAGCGTTCGCTTTCGCAGGTGACGACCATGCCGGTCGGTTCGTGGACAACGCGGACGGCGGTGGCGTTTTTCTGCATGTGCTGCCCGCCGGGACCGGAGGCGCCGTAGGTGGTGATCTCCAGATCCTTGGGATCGACCTTGATCTCCACATCGTCGGCTTCGGGAAGTACGGCGACAGTTGCCGTCGAGGTGTGGATGCGACCGCTGGACTCCGTCACGGGGACGCGCTGCACGCGGTGGACGCCGCTCTCGTACTTGAGGCGGGAGAAGGCTCCCTGCCCGCGCACCTCAAAGATGACCTCTTTGAAGCCACCGATGCCTGTGCGGTTCTCGCTGATGATCTCGGTCTTCCAGCCGCCCTGGCGCTCGGCGTAGCGCGTATACATACGCAGCAGATCTGCGGCGAAGAGGGTCGCTTCGTCACCACCAGCGCCGGCCCGGATCTCCACAATGACGTTCTTCTTGTCCCGGGGATCCTTGGGGATAAGCAACTGGCGCAGTCGCTCCTCGAGTCTTTCCTTCAGGTCGGTGAGGCGCTCGACCTCGGCGCGGGCCATATCCCGCAACTCGGATTCCTCTTCCTCCTCGACCATCTCCTCCGTGGCCTCCAGCTCCTCGACCACGTCGCGATAACGGCGGTAGGTGCGCACGGTTTCCTCGAGGTCCGATCGCTCTTTGGCGTATTCGGCGACCCGCTCGTAATCCTGGGCGATCTCCGGATCGCCCATCAGACGGGTCAGCTCTTCGAAACGCGTCTCCAACGCATTCAAACGTTCAAACATACTCTCTACTCCTGTGATGATTCCCTGGCGTAATCGCTCAGTCGAGGTGGAAGGTGCCTTGGCGTCTCGTACTACCGGTTTTTCAATCTGTCCCCGGTTTGCTCTCCAGAGCTAAAGCACATGCCACCTGAGATGTAGTTACTTGATAT
>JBNGDR010000262.1:0-3644 GCA_049975685.1 Anaerolineae bacterium | reverse complement strand
ACGTAGGGGTTACTCTCCGTGGCTTGAGCCGGATCCTGGCTGAAGGTCAGGATAATATCCTCCTTGACCTTCTCTCCGGACAATCCCAGGGCTGGGACGTCATACTTGATCTCGCTCTGGGCCACCCGGTAGGTGCCGGCCTGGCGTGAGCTCACCATAAGTTCCACGAGGATGCTCTGTCCCTGTTCTCGTTCCAGGGACCCCAGAGAGACCTGGACGTCCCGCTCCGACAAGGCACGGTGCCCCAGCTTGGTGATGATGGGCGTTACCCGCCAGACAGCCCTGGGTATGACGCCGGGGACGATCCGGAGTAGAAGCTCGGTATTATGGACCACAGTGGCTTGCGCTCCTTGCACCTCGCGCTGGAAGGTTCTGAGGATGGTCTCCGGACGCGCTGAGGGGATGAAATCTGAGGTCCCTCCGCTTGCCTGAGCGATGTCATCCAGCAGCTGCTCGTTCCAGTCGTCGCCCAACCCAAGTGCGGAGATGGGGATATCCTGCTGTCCGGCCTGGGCGGCCAGACGACGGCAGCGATCCTCGTCGCCGTAGGTTTCACCATCGGTGAGCAGGAGCATCCGGTTGACACGGTCGGGTCCCCTACCCTTGGCAAGTTCATCCAGTCCTTGTTGCATGCCCTTCGAGATCTTGGTGCCGCCAGCTGCCCGGATGTTGTCGATCTGAATCTTGAGCGAAGCGGGATCGGTCACCGGTTGACTGGGAGCAACAACCTTGACGCTGTCGTCGAAGATGATGACGGAGGTCATATCCTGGGGTGTCATCTGGTCGATGGCGAGTTGCGCAGCTTCCTTGAGGCTTGCCAACTTCCGCCCGCTCATGGAGCCGCTGTGATCGAGTACGAGACAGAAGTTTAGGGGCATCTGGACATCAGCTACGGCCCCTGTGGGCATCACCTCCATGAGAACGTAGACCAGCTGATCACCGCCGGTGACGGGGAAGACCTGCTTATTTGTCTGAACTTTCAAACTGACTTCATCAGCCATGTGACCTCCTAACTTGGATGAACCGAATTCCTGCGTGAAGGTGTTTCTTCAAATGATGGCTCAGTCCTGGGGTGCGAGATCATCTACATAAGCCCAGGTATTATACCATCCTTTGTCGTTATAATCTGGCGCCTGATACTCGCGCCCCCAGATAGTCACATACAGCGTTACATTCTCCCCTTCGAAAGCGCTCAGATCGAGAATCACTGTTTTCCACCCTGAATCGTCCAGGGTTCCTAAGGGTATATTGGCATCGTAGGGGCGTCCGCCACAGATTGCTAGGCCGTCATCGTTGACGGAAATTTCACCGGTTGGATTCAACGTGACTCCCTGACACACGGTATCTCGTTCACCATCGGTGATTGTTTCTGGTGGTGCGTTGACGGAGATCTCAAAGGTATCGTAGTAGAGATCGTTTGCCCCTTGGATGAAGTCGTGGGTTAACACGCGATAACGCAGCTGGAGACGCGGTTTCTCTACCGTGAAGGTCTGTGCGATTCCCCCGTAGCCTACCGGTATGTTGCCATCCCCGGCGCCAGGATCACCCAGTAACGCTCGATAGCTTCCCTCGTAGGTAATGACATCTTGAGGTAGACCACTGCTGTCAGGACCCTGGAACCCATCTTGTAGCGGACGCCAGCCGAGGAGAGTACCTGTCTCAAAGTCGCCATTGATGAACGGTGCGTAGTCCCTCATGACCACGGGTAAATAGACGTAGAAGTTCGGGTCCTCTACGTAGCGGGTTGAGGCATCGGGTGAATCGGGCAGGCTCTCAACGTTGCCCAGATTGTCCTCGGTCGTGGTGGCGAAATCGTAAGTTTCATTACCAGGGGGTGGGATGAAGTCGAAACTCCCCGTCCCGCCCACATTTTCCTGTGTGTCGTAGGCGATCCAATCAGCCTCGCCCACACGATACCATAGGGTTGTAGAATAGACGCCACAGCCTTCGTCGCTGGCTTCCCAATCGACAACGATGGGGCTGCTGGTTGTGTACGTGGGTGCTTCGGCGCTGGATGCGGGCGGGGTGTTGTCATGGGTGAAGGTGTATACCTGAGTCGCGCTATTTCCGGCGACGTCATAACCAGTCACAATGATCTCTCCTCTTTCCTGGCTGCCCCCGGAGACGTAATAGGTGAAGCTATAAGGCACGGGATGGACCTCGGTCGATGTATAGGGGCCGCTGTTCAGAGCCGCCGAAGCGATCGACCGATACCCGCCGGATAGGGTATCACTCAGGTAACCGTTGATACCGAAGGAAGCGTTGGGTATTCCATCGTGCCGGTAATAGAGCCTTAGATCGTCGATGTAGAGTTGAGAACCCTCTGGTTCTACACCCTTGGAGATCGAGGGATGGAGAATAGAAGGCGGCGTCAGATCTGGTATCACGGCTGAGCTGACAGGACTCCAGGGTCCGAGATTGCCGTAAGCATCCTCGGCCCGAAGACGGGCAGAATACTCCACGCCTTCAACCGTGGGCGAAGGGAAAGTGAATTCGAGGCCTTCGATGGAGAAGACCTGGCTGTAGCCCGCCGTACTCATGATGTTTAAATGGTAGTTAGCTATACCTGAGCCGTCGTATGATTCTATCCAGGTGTAAACGAGGGTCGAGGTTACCCAGGGACTTGCGTGTGGCATAGGTATTGTTGTCGTCGGTGGGACGTTGTCCACCAGAAGGGGCCGAGTGATGGTAGTCGCAGCGCTCACATGGTCTGAAGCATTGAAGGTGAGGGTGTAGGTTACGCCGTCAGCTGACGGGAAACTGGTGCTGAACTGCCAGGGTGAGGTGTTCGCGATGAGCATCTCTGTACCCGTTGTTATGCCGACCTGACTTAATCCGGCACCATCGTCCACTGCCGTTCCGCTGATGACGAGCGTCGTGCCGGTGAAGACGTTGTTCAAGGGCGATAGAATGGAGACGACCGGTCCCGTAATGTCCCGCACGTAGGAGATGATGGTGGTGCTCTGCACTGCTTCGGTATTGGCGGCGGTGTAAACCACCTGGGGATAATCTCTGTCGCTCAAATCTACTGTGTAAGTCACAACCGGCGACCACGGCGAGATAGAGGAGGTGATGACCGCCGGGTTGGTGTTGAAAGCTGTGCCGGTGGTGAGACTCAATGTCGGTGTGCCGGTGATATCAAAGGTGAGAGTTATGACACCACTCATAGTGTTGTTGAAGTATACAATCCGATCTATTGTGCTTCCTGGGATGGTATCCGAGATGGGGAGTGAAGCATCGAGGAAGAGTGAGCGAATCTCTGGGGCAACAGCGTTTAGAGAAGCTGCCTGGAGAGATCCTTCTCCTTGAAGAGCGAGTAGAGCCAGGATCAGAACGCCGGTGGCGCTCAAGATTGTAGTGAGCAGGCGAAGCATGGGTATGGGACTAAATCTGGCTCTCTTCATAATCTCCTCATATGTGATCTATGATCTACGGACATCGCCATTTCCCGTTATCGCAGATGGGATCCCTACCTCGACAGTCCGGAGGATTGCCTGTACATACAGGGGGTTCCTCTTCTGTAGGTTCAGGCCCTGGCTCACTTGGGCTGGGCGCTTCCTCCCCTTCTTCAGGCGTCGGGGTTGAGGTAGGCGTGGGTGTCGCAGTTGGCGTGTCGGTAGGTCTCGTCGTTGCCGTGGGGCCTG
>JBNGDR010000261.1:0-3644 GCA_049975685.1 Anaerolineae bacterium | reverse complement strand
TATGCCCTCATGGGCCATCCCAGCTACGAGATCACCGGGGGCGAGGTGTGGCTGAACGGTGAGCCACTGCTGGAGATGTCCCCTGATGAGCGGGCGCGCAAGGGACTCTTCCTGGCAATGCAGTATCCCGTTGCGGTGCCAGGTGTCACACTCTACTCTTTTCTCCGGGCCAGCGTCAGCGCAGCGCGGGGCTACGGAGATAACACCCCCAAGTCCAGGGGCGGGCGCTTCCAGGCCCACCTCATACCCGCGAGAGAGTTCCGTCAGGAGGTCAACGAGGCCCTGGAACGGCTCAAGATGGATCCCGGATTTCTCCGTCGTTACCTCAACGAGGGTTTCTCGGGGGGCGAAAAGAAGCGCACCGAGATCCTGCAGATGGCCCTGCTCAAGCCGCGTTTCGCGGTCCTGGATGAGACGGACTCCGGGTTAGATATTGACGCTCTGCGCATCGTCTCTGAGAACGTCAGATATTTGCAGGAAGAGCACGACATTGGACTATTGTTGATCACCCACTATCAGCGCATCCTCAACTACATCCTACCGGACTTTGTCCACGTCTTCTATCAGGGCCGCATCGTTAAGTCCGGCGGTCCCGAGCTGGTCACAATTCTGGAGGAACAGGGATACGATTGGGTGAGAGAGGAGTTTGCTGTCGAAGAGGGGTAGGAGATCCACGCCCCCCTGGACAGTAGAAGATTCATGAATCAGAACGATCTCAAAACGCTTAAGGATCAAGAACAGTACGACTTCACCACCGAGGTGGCCTACGAGAGCCACATGCGCAAGGGCATCGGTGAAGACATCGTGCGGGAAATCTCCGCTGTCAAAAACGAACCTCAATGGATGCTCGACTTCCGCTTGAAGGCTCTGGAGATCTTTTTCCGTATGCCCATGCCCATCTGGGGCGTCGATCTGGACCAGCTGGACTTCGAGGAATTTTACTACTACATGCGTCCCGTCAAGACCAAGGCCCGCACCTGGGATGAGGTCCCGGCGGCCATCAAAGACACCTTCGACCGTCTGGGCATCCCCGAGGCGGAACGCAAGTTCCTGGCGGGGGTTGAGACTCAGATGGATTCCGAAGCGGTCTACGGCTCGCTGAAGCAGGAATGGGAGAGCCACGGCATCGTCTTCGTGGATATGGACACCGCCGTGCGGGAGTACCCCGATCTGGTGCGAAAGTACATCAGCTCCGTGGTACCCATCGCCGACAATAAATTCGCAGCCCTCAACAGCGCCTTCTGGTCGGGAGGCAGCTTCGTCTACGTCCCACCGGGCGTCAATGTGGAGATCCCACTCCAGGCCTACTTCCGCATCAACGCCCAGAGCCTGGGCCAGTTCGAGCGCACCATCATCGTCGCGGATGAGGGCAGCAACGTCCACTATATTGAGGGTTGTACCGCCCCCCAGTACACGACGGCGGCGTTGCACACGGGCGTCATAGAGATCTTCGTGAGGAAGGGCGCGCACGTCCGCTACACCACCATCCAGAACTGGTCCCACAACGTCTACAATCTGGTGACCCAGCGAGCCATCGTCGAAGCCGACGGCGCCATGGAGTGGGTGGACGGGAATCTGGGCAGCGGTGTGACCATGAAATATCCGGCGGTGGTGCTCAAGGGGCCGGGCGCTCACGGGGAGATCCTCTCCATCGCCTTCGCCGGTGAGAACCAGCACTACGACGCCGGAGCCAAGGCCATCCACCTGGCACCCTACACCACCTCGGTGATCACCTCGAAATCCATCAGCAAGGGCAACGGACGTTCGGGGTTCCGAGGGTTGGTGAAGGCGACACGGGGCGCCAGGAAAGCACGCTCCAAGATGATCTGTGACGCCCTCCTGCTGGACCCCGAATCACGTTCGGACACCTACCCGTACCTCGATATCAATGAGGAAGATCTTCAGATCGAGCACGAAGCAACGGTATCCAAGATCAGCCAGGATCAGCTCTTCTACCTGATGAGCCGGGGGCTGAGCGAGAAAGCGGCTTCAGCCATGATCGTTAACGGTTTCCTGGAACCCTTCGTCAAGGAGCTGCCCATGGAATACGCCGTGGAGCTCAACCGCTTGATTCAGCTTCAGATGGAAGGCAGTGTCGGATAATGATGGAATTCGAAAACCGCACAGGAATCGCAGTAACATCCGGCGAGACGGTATCTCTTGATGCTGGCGCCGCGGCCGTGGAAGCCCTGGCAGACTACCACGATGAGCCGGGGTGGATGCGGGAGAAACGACGGATCGCGTGGCAGATGTACGAAAAGATGGAATGGCCGCATTCCAAGGAGGAAGCCTGGCGCCGCCTCCCCCTGCAACGCTACCCTCTAAAGGATCGTTGCATCACCCTGACACCCTACCGCGTCCAGAGTCTGGAAGAGCTGCCGCCTTGCTGGCAATCGCCGCTGGTACCGGAACCTATGGTGGACGGCATCCTGGTGCATCAGAACGGAGCGGAGGCCTACGCCGCGCTTGCCCCCCGTGACGAAGCGCAGGGTGTGGTACTCATGGATCTACACCGGGCCTTGCAGACCCACGAGGAGCTCATCCGCGAGCACTGGATGAGCAGCACCATCGCCCGCCCCGATTTCAACAAATTCACCGCCCTGCACGCCGCGCTCTGGCATGGCGGAACGTTCGTCTACGTGCCGGCCGGGGTGCGTGTGGTGCGACCCTTGCAATCACTCGTCGGCTACGACCATCGGGGCGGCATGGGACTGCATCACACGCTCATCGTCGTGGAAAAAGGCGCGCGGGTCACACTCCTCCAGGATCGCATCTCACAGGAACGTGCGCCGGAGCTCAACGCCGAGGTGGTGGAGATCTACGCCGGGGAGGGCGCCTGGGTCCGCTATGCCAGTCTACAGCACTGGGGAAGCCAACGATACACGGTCAGCGTTCAGAACGCCACGCTGGATCGGGACGCGCACCTGCTCTGGGCAGGAGGAGCGCTGGGAGGCGCCGTCACCAAGGAGTTCCTGCGCACAGATCTGCTGGCGCCGGGCGCGCGAGGCTTGATGCAGGGCTTCACCTTCGCGAAGCACAGACAACAGATCGATCAGAGCGCCTATCAGCACCATCGCGCCCATGACACCTACAGCGACCTGCTCTTCCGTAACGTCCTGAAGGATCAGGCGCGCACGGTCTTCTACGGCATGATCCGCGTGGAACCCGAAGCACAGCAGACACAGGGCTACCAGGCCAACAACAACCTGCTCCTGGATCACGTCAACGGAAAAAAGCCGAGGGCCAACTCCATACCCGGTCTGGAGATTCTCGCCAACGAGGTCAGTTGTAGCCACGGCGCCACCGTCTCGCGTATCGATGAAGAGGAGCTATTCTATCTGCAGTCCCGAGCTATCGCGAGACCTCAGGCTGAGGAGCTCATCGTCCGGGGCTTCCTGCGCCCGATTGTCGAGCAGTTCCCTCTGGCCTGCGTGCGGGATCAGGTGGATGAGGAGCTTGCCCACCGCTTCGAAAGCAAGTAGAAGCACCAGATCAGACGCAAAAAGCCCCGCCTGCATAAGCGCAGGCGGGGCTTCGTCTAGCTATAACCGGTCTTCATCTAGCCGTAACCGGTTTCCTTCATCCTACCAAGCTGTAACCGGCCTTCTTCGTCCTAGCTGTGGCCGGTCTCCTGACCGTGCCAC
>JBNGDR010000260.1:0-3653 GCA_049975685.1 Anaerolineae bacterium | reverse complement strand
CCTGTCCGCATAACGTCGATGGGTCGGATGTTGTGATCTCCGGTGATGAGCGCGAGGGCCTCATCAATGTTACGGGGAATCCCCAGATCCTGTGCAAAGACGTTCCCTGTACCTGTGGGCACGATGCCCATAGGTTGCTCGGCGTGGACGAGGCCCCCCGCCACGCCTGAGACCGTCCCGTCCCCACCACATGCGACGAACAGGTCGAATCCCTCTCCCTGGGTTTCACGAACGACCTTGCCTACTTCCTCACCGCTGCTTGTCTCGTGGATCTCGCAGTTCCAGCCGGCTTCGTCACAGTGGCGGCGGATGTTCTCTTTTACCTCTTCCGCCTCACTGGTGCCGGCGACGGGGTTCACCACAAAGAACGTTCTGGTCATGATGCCTTCTTGTCTATGGTGGCGCAGAGATGGGCGCCGAAGAGGGTGATCAGGCTGCTCAGATAGATCCAGAAGAGGAGGGCGACCACAGTGCCCAACGAACCGTAGATCAACTCGTAACGCACCAGTCCGCTGCCCAGATACCAGGTAAAGGCCCGCTTGGCGATCTCCCATCCTACCGAGGCTACCCCGGCTCCCCACAGGGCCGCTTTCCAATCGACGAGGGTGTTAGGTACCCAGCGATAAAGGGCCAGGAACATCACGAAGGTGAAGACCATGGGCACGAGGTTGGAGATGAGGGTCCACAGGAAGGTCTGGTACACGGAGATGCCGCCCCCAATAGGGATTTCCATCTCTGGCAGCAGATTGAGAGCGGCACTGGAGATGAGGGAGAGGATGAGAAGGGCGGCCAGTGCTGCTATCATCCCCAGGGCCACCAGCCGCTTTCCCAAGAACCCCCGAGTCTCGGCCTCCTCCCAGGCGCGGTTGATATTGTGGCTCAACACGGCAAAGGCACCGGACGCCGCCCACAAAAGACCCACCAGACCGATGATCCCCACCGATCCCCGGAGTTCCAGCACCGACTGGATATTGTTGCGGATGAGCTCCTGGGAGATGGGGATGACCTGGGTGACGAAGTTCGTGACCCGTTGGCGGGCGATCTCGGTTAGGACACCACCCGTGCGGCGGTTTGCTTGTTCGTAGAGGGTATTGAGTCTATCCTTGATCTGGCTCACCGGTATCTGTTTACCGAGGATCTGCGTTCTAGGGTTGTTTCCAGGTCTCACGTCGCTTCGTACGTTCCTCGCGAATCTGGCGTTCGATGGTCTTCATCGCCTGTTGGGTTGCAAGAATGGCCGTCTTACCCTTCTCGACGGCGACGACGTTGTCCGGTCGCATGTAAACCACGATCCGCGCCTGAAATTGGTGAGGCGTGCTGCTGCCCGATAGCTCTTCCAGAGCTACGGAGGCGCCGATCATATCCTTGTGGTCGGCGGCCAGCTCCAGCAGTTGCTCTCTCATCTCCGTCCGGAGTGGCTCGTCAGGTCGCTCGGTCTCGTTGAGAAACTCGTAGTCAAAACGGTCAAAATCTGTAGCTCCTAAACCCATGTGGGTATCTCCTTTTCATGTATCTAGTTCACAGTGAACGGATCTTCAATATTGATGATTCCAGGCTTCGAGCGGATCGTCAGAGCCGTGACTCCAGCAGACACCACCAACCAGGAGGATAGTTCCCTCTGATGTGTGGTCAATGCCTGGTTCTTCTCAGATGATCTTCAGCTCTTTCAACGTCTGTCCTACCACCCAGGTGACGAGGCTCATGCCTAGCACCAGGAGCCACCCGTTCAGACCGGGATCTTGGATGCTGAGTAGCTGGGCCAGGAAGGGGACGTAGACGGCGGCCAGGATGAGCAGAATGCAGAGGGCCACCGCTCCCCAGACCCAGGGATTCTTCACGATGTCGTTGTTGATGAAGTGGGAGCCCCGATCCCGCATGTCGAAGACGTGCCAGAGCTGAGCCAGCGCCAGGGTGAGGAAGGAGATGGTGACGGCGCGTGGTTGCTCCATCCCCAACCAGCGGAGCGCCAGGAAGAGTGCCCCCAGCACTGAGGCTGTCATTATCACGCCATAGCCGCCTATCAGGAGCCAGTGACGATCGGTCATCACGGGTTCGTCCGGGTCGCGGGGCGGTTGCTCCATGATGTGGGGGTCGCCCTCACCGACACCCAGAGCCAACGCCGGGAAGACGTCGGTGACCAGGTTGAGGAAGAGGATCTGCAGAGGGAGGATGGGCAGCGGCGCGTTAATCATCGCGGCAAGTGCTACGACCATCACCTCGCTGATATTGCAGGAGAGGAGATAGAGGACGAATCTGCGGATGTTGTTGAAGATGACCCTGCCCTGTTCGACGGCCACGACGATGGTCGAAAAGGCATCGTCGCGCAGGACCATATCGGCGGCCTCTCGGGCCACCTGCGTGCCGCGCTGCCCCATGGCTACGCCGATCTCCGCCTTCTTGAGGGCGGGGGCGTCGTTCACACCGTCACCCGTCATGGCGACGATCTGACCGCTGTCCTGGTAGAGGGCGATGAGATCGAGCTTCTGCTTGGGGCTCACCCGCGAGAAGATACGTGTCTCCAGGTATCTCTGGCGCTCCTCCTCGGAGAGCTCCTCGGCGGGTTTGAAGTCGCTGCCACGGATGACCTGAATCTCGGAGCCCTCGACCAGACCCACGGCCTGTGCTACGTTGCGCGCGGTCTCCGGTTGATCGCCCGTCGCCATGATTACCTTCACCCCAGCGTTCTTGCACGCCAGGATAGACTTTCGCACGTCCTCGCGGGGCGGATCGAGGAAGCCCACCAGTCCGAGGAAGGTCAGGTTTTCGTAGGGCTCGACCCCCGCGTCGTCAACGGTCTTGCGTGCTACCGCCAGTACCCGGAGCCCATCGTGGGCCAGCTCCCTATTACGCTCCAGCCAGGTTTCGTGTTCCTCCTGAGGTAAGTCCTTGACACCGTCGGGTGTGAGAATGTGGGTGGAGACATCGAGCACGGCTTCGGGGCCGCCCTTCACGGCCACGTAATATTGACCATCATCCTGTTCGTGGAAGGTGGCCATCATCTTTATCTGGGGATCGAAGGCCTCCTCGCGAACCTCGGGCAAAGTCTCGACGAGCTCGTCGTGCCGCCATCCGGCTTTGGCCCCCGCAACGAGGAGGGCCACCTCTACCGGATCACCCACGGCTCTCGTGTCGTCCTCTTCAAGGGTGAGACTGGCGTTGTTGGCCAGGATTCCCACCTTGAGGGCCTGCGCCACGATCTCCTTTTCCGTAGGATCGATGGAATGTCCATCCCTGATGAACCCTCCCTCCGTCTTCAGACCCTCACCCTCCACGTCGACCCGCCCTGAGGGGAGGATGATCCGGGTGACGGTCATTTGGTTCTCGGTCAACGTCCCCGTTTTATCGGTGATGATGACGTTGGTGGAACCCAGGGTCTCGACGGCGGAGAGCCGGTTGATCAATGCGTTGCGCTTTGCCATCCGCCACATACCTCGGGCCAGCGCCACCGTCGCGACGATGGGCAACCCCTCGGGGATGCTCGCTACTGCCAGGGCAATGGCAGTCTCGATCATCAAGCGGATCTCCCTGCCGGAGAGGATACCGGAGACGGCGACCACGACGGCCAGAGCCAAGGTGATCCATATGAGCCGGTGGCCCAGCTGATTGAGACGCTGCTCCAAAGGTGTCGTTTCCTCCTCCGCCTGTTCTACCAG
>JBNGDR010000259.1:0-3669 GCA_049975685.1 Anaerolineae bacterium | reverse complement strand
GCCGGTACCCGGCTTGCAGTGACCGAAGCGATGACTGTGCCTAACTTGCGACCTGTGCCGGCTCTTTATCCCCTCGAGAACATAGATACCGCTTTCCACGGGAGTGCTGTTGTGCGTAGCGAGGGAACGAAGATGATGGTGGAGTATCACGCCATCGTTGCCGAGCATACCTTTTATGAAGATGCTTCTTTGTCCGGTGATATGGCTGGCTATGCCGTTCCCCATCTTGCAGGAAGCGAGTTTTACCTTCCTGCTGTTCATCGGCATCCCACTCACGCCACAGCTTACTGGTTGCGAGCTCAGGAAACCGGGGCCAATGAACCGGTGACCGTTACCCTCAAGATCTACAATAGCGCCGGCGATTTGAAATTTGAGCAACGGCAGGTTCTCTCTCCCTCTGGCAGTCTTTTCTGGGATCAGGCCGCTATGAGCGAGTTGGGGTTGGATTTTGACGGAAGCGGTTATATCTCTTCCAGCAGTCCTCTATGGGTGGTAGGTTACGAATTTGCTCACGAAGCGAACATCCCGGAAACTCCCACCGATCCGTACGAACCCAACAATACGCCGGATAATGCCTTCCCTCTTACGGCACCTCTCACTCTCAGCGATGGCTACATTGAGTGGTCCGAAGATGTGGATTGGTACTCACTTTCAGTTGCTCAACCCTCGGTCATGACGGTGACGTTGACAAACCTTCCGGCCGATTATGACCTCATCGTCATGCCTCATCCGTCTCTGCTTCCCTCATTGGCCCCAGGACAGGATCTGGGGATACTGGCCGACCAGGCTCAGACTGATGAGTCGGGGGGAGTTTCCAGCACGGCGGGTTGGTCATCGATTGCTGGTTGGTCCTCCATCGCCGGTTGGTCGTCGATTGCCGGCTGGTCGTCCATCGCCGGCTGGTCCTCCATTGCCGGTTGGTCCTCTATCGCTGGCTGGTCCTCTATCTCTGCCAACCCAGATGTGCAAATGGAACAGGTTGAGCATATCGCGCTTACCCCTGGCCAATACTATGTCGTTGTTCTGGGATCTGATGCGGAGACCTACTCCCCAACGGATTCCTACACTTTGAGTGTGGAGCAATCCCCTCTTGCCAGCGACACTTGTTTCTGGAGTGCGAACCATGATGCTATGCTTTCGCATAACATCTACTGGAACTCTGCCTACACTCCCAGGGCTCTGATCCTTTACAACCCCACACGTCTGGAGCAAACCTATGGCATCACGGCTGTAGAAATGCTGACGCCCACGCTCCATGCTTTGGCCGACAATCCAGAGATGCCGGGTATCCTCTATCCTATTGAGACAGTACCGGAGGTAAACACTGCTTACAATGTATGGAGCAATAACTACTGCTCACCGCGATTGGCTAACTATGTTGTTACCACCATTCGTAATCACGTCATCTCGCCTACTCTTGCCAGTCACCCCATTATTGAATACGTCATCGTGATCGGGGACGATTCGCAGATCCCCTTCTACCGCCAATTCGATGTGGCGACTATTGCCAATGAGCGCGATTTTGCCACGGGTTCGGCCACTATGCCCGGCGCTCTCTGGGCGGCGACGCGGGGAGGATACTATCTCACCGACGATGCTTACGGCACGCCTCCCGGACAGGAGCTTGGTTGGCGTGGACATTATTTCTGGCGTCCTCTGTTGCCTACAGGTCGCTTGGTCGAGCATCCCGATGAGATTGGGGACATGATTTATCACTACCTGACCAACCCCATGCTGCCCTCTTCGGATGCCTTGGTCACCGGCTACGACTTCCTGAGCGATGCCGCAAGTGCTATTGCTATCAAACTCGCGATATCCCATTCGGTGACCGACGTCGATACACTCATCAGCGAGACCTGGAGCGCCAGCGATCTCAAAAGCGCTTGGCCCGATCGCACTCCAGAAGCACCCGACCTGGTCTCAGTGAACGCTCACTTTGAGCATTGGCGTGCGCAGCCGGCCCTGATCACGACCACCTTCTACAACAATGACATTGTCGGATCCACGGCCAATCTTACGGGTACCCTGGCCTGGTCCATGGGATGTCATGCTGGTTACAGCGTTCCCGATGAGGATGTTTCCGATTCACTTACAAAACCCGACTTCCCCCAGGCGCTGGCCCAGAAAGGGGCAACCTGGATCGCCAACACGGGCTACGGTTACGGTATGGACGACAGCATCGCCGGATCGGAGCGGTTGTTGGTCTACTTCACCGACTACCTGGCCCAGGGGGTGCCCGTTCCTATTGGCCAGGCGCTGCGCGATGCCAAGCTCCGTTACCTTCAGGGTATCCCGGCGGGTGGGCTTACGCCTTACGATGCCAAATCCATTATGGAGGCGACGCTGTACGGTTTGCCCATGTACGCTGTCGAGACGCCTGGTGGCTCTCAAATAACGGGTGAGAGTGCAGAAGAGGCTTTGGTCCCATCGAGTATGTTCCGGCAGGGTAATACCTTGCTAGCTCAGGACTACCACCTGACGCCCTATCTGGAAGAGCGCCAGACGGCGCGGGGACGCTATGTTAGTGTTGTGGGGGAGGCCCCCTACGGTATTGTTGGCCGGCCGTTGTTGCCCACGGCCTCCTATCCTCTGGGAACCGCCGGCGACTTCATCCCCCGAGGGACGCTTCTCCTATCTGCCACCCTCTCCACCCAGACGGATTACGATCCGGTGGTCGCCCGTCCGGTGACGGACACGGCGTTGCCCGAGCCGACACTTAACCCGGCGCTGGGCTGGATCCCGCCGAGACATTTTGCCATCAATCGCACGGGTGAAGCGCCCCGTCTCGTGGCCAACTACGGCCTCTTCAACGCCGAGACTATGGAGCTGCGTTTGCTGCACGCGGCATGGCTGCGAGTCCTGTACGCGCACAGCTCTAACAACGACTACATACCTCCCGTCATCACCTCGGCGGAGGCCACGCGACAAACGGACGGTTCCCTCATCCTCTCAGCGGAGGTTTCCGATGCTAATAGCCAGGTAGCCCAGGTTTACTTCACCTTCGTGACACCCGGCTCTATGTGGAGTATCTCTCTTTCCCGTGATCCCAACGATGCTTCCGGCAAACGTTGGATAGGAACTGCACCTGCGCGGGATACGTGGAAAGATGTCGCTTTCCTCGTACAAGCGGTAGATAGTGCTGCCAACGTCTCTCAGGCGGCGGCGAAACGGGGCTTTGCGGAGATCACTGTGCCGCGCTTCGATCTCTATCTACCTCTGCTTTTGAAGTAGAACCCGTTTGTGTGGAATGGATGTGGCCCAGATGGAGGATGTGATCTGTTTCCAGGTTTTTGTTTGACAATTCGTCTGCAGAGGCTACGCTAGCTTCTTAACATCACACTCATCGGAGGATAAGCTAAGTATGAACAAGGACCAACCACGTTACACCCTTGCGGTTCTCGGCGGCACAGGCAACGAGGGGCCGGGTCTTGCCATGCGCTGGGCCCGGGCCGGGCACCGCGTTATCATCGGATCACGGAAGGAAGCCAAGGCTCAACGCGTTGCAGGTGAGGTTAACGAGCAGCTGGGCGAGGATCTCGTCACCGGTCTGGAGAATCCCGACGCGGCTCGCGCCTGTGAGGTTGCGGTCCTCACCGTGCCCTACCATGCTCAGAACGCTCTTCTGGAGAGCTTGAAGGAGGAACTGCAGGGCAAGATCCTGGTCAACGT
>JBNGDR010000258.1:0-3687 GCA_049975685.1 Anaerolineae bacterium | reverse complement strand
AGCCGAAACCCCGGCGGGTGAGGTGAACCCCGTGTAGTGAATACGATCTTCCAGATTCAGCTCCGCGATGAGCTCGTCGATCTCCTGGGCGTAGGCGGCGTTGGTTATATCACTGGAGCCGGTGCGTCCCCCGACGAAGACCAGCTTTACGGGTATCTCGTGTTTTCCCAGTCGATCCATGGCCTTCAAGAGATTCTCTACACCCTTGCTCCGGTTGAGGAAGCCGAAGAATCCCAGGAGGAAATCATCCTTGAGGATATTGTGATTGCCGCGCCACTCGTGACGTTCGTAGCCTTCGGGTGGGTTGGGGGAGATGTTACTGCCGATGTGGATGAGGCGGATGGGCGGACGTTCGCTCTCCTCCAGGTTCTGGGTGAGGCTGGCGTAGTCCTCACCATTGGTGACGATGACGCCGTTACAATATTGGCCCATTTGCCAGATGGCCCACTGGCGCAGCGGTCCGGCCTTAGGGAAGAGATAGGGTGTCTTCAGGTCGTGGAAGGTGGTCACGATGGGGGAGCGCAGGTTGCGCCCTTGCCAACGGGGGAAAAGGGTGATGCCCGCGCGCATCTCGTAGGCTGCGGCCTGGTATTGGATATTGATCACATCGGGTTCGATCTCTCGCAGCCACCGCATGATCTGGG
Source organism: Anaerolineae bacterium (assembly GCA_049975685.1). Taxonomy (GTDB): domain Bacteria; phylum Chloroflexota; class Anaerolineae; order B4-G1; family SLSP01; genus DAOTVC01. Next base: position 3,043 of record JBNGDR010000258.1, on the reverse strand, counting down.
TGTGCGCCGCCCAGCCCCACTCGGGGATCTCCCGGTAGATGGTGAGACATTCCTCGTGTTCCCGTTTGTTTTCAGGGTCCAGGCTGGTCAGGATGTGCAGCCGGTGTCCCTGGTTGACCAGGGCGTGGGCCAATTGATAGGTGAAATCGCCGACGCCGCCTTCCAGCGGGGGGTATTCGCCGGTGATGATGGCAATGCGCATAATTCCTCCTCCATGTGGAGACCTACGATAGCGTAGGCAGATTATATCACGGTGAGGGGGGAGTACAACAAAGCAAAGGATGAAGGCGGAAGCGCCTTACCCCCGTCCTCTTGTAGGAGCCACCAGGATGTCCTGTGAGGTAACAGAAGTGCACTCTTTTCACCCTTCATCCTTCCGCCTTCAGCCTTTCTTCACCACCTCCCACCATCCCTGGGCGGTGCGCTCCCAGGTGAACTGGGAGGCCCGTTCCAGACCCCGAGCGCGGAGTTGGGCGCGCAACGCCTCGTCGTCGAGGGCACGTCGTAGAGTCTCGGTCCACGCAGGAACGTCGGTGGGGTCCACGAGAAGACCGGCTTCACCCACCACCTCGGGTATACTGGAGGCGTTGGAGGCGACCACGGGCGTGCCGGAGGCCATGGCCTCCAGGGGAGGCAAGCCGAAACCTTCGTAGAGGCTTGGGAAGGCCAGTAGCGCGGCCTGTCGGTAGAGCGCGGGCAGGTCGCCCTCGTCGGTGAAGCCTAGAAGGTGTACGTAGGGCCGATGTGATGCCGCTTCCAGGGTTGGGCCGGAGAGCCAGGCCGGACGCCCAACGATGGCGAGATCAATGTTCCTCTCATCAGCCAGAGGGTCGCAGGCCTCCATCAGCCGGATGTAATTCTTGCGCGGCTGCACGGTTCCCACCGCCAGGATGAAGGGTCGATTTCCTACCTCGTAACGGTGGGGTAAGCGATGGCGCTCTCCGGGTATTTCCTTCGGCGTGAAATCGGGGGATACGCCAGCATAGAGGGTCGTGACCTTCTCTGCTGGCACGTTGAGGAGTTCGATGAGATCCTGGCGGGTGGCGTCGGAGTCGGCCAGAACGTGATCCGCGCGACGCACGCTACGGGGCACGGCCTGCTCCAGATAATGGCGCAGCGGGCGGGTGAAGGTGTCGGGATAGTGAAGGAAGGAGAGATCGTGCACGGTGAGTAGGGCGGGCGTGGCTTTGCGCAGCGGGGGGAGGACGAAATCGGGGGAGTAGAAGCAGTCCACCTTGCCGGTGATGATGTCGGCTGGAATGGGGAGCCGGAGACGTTGCCACAGTCGCGCCATCCAGTCGTCGGTGATGGGCAGAGAGCGGAGGGAAAGGCGGTGAGGCGCGGCGGCGATCTCGCGAAGAAGGTCTCGTTCACTCTTCCAACGGCTGCCCAGACCGGCGGTGGCAGTCATCAGGACAAAATCGTGCTGGGATGAGGAGGCCAGGATGGTTCTGATCAGCTCCCGGGCATAGCGCCCGATCCCCCCGCCCTGGCGGGCGGCTGCCGTGTAGTCAATGGCGATGCGCATGGTACCTTCTCCACGAATTGAGTGAGCAGAGATTGGTATGACGTGCCAGAGTGTGACTTTGGATTACTCGACGTCGTTGTAGGTCCAGAAGCGGTTAATGAAGAAGTTCCAGAACATGACGATGCCCGTGGCGACAACCTTAGCGAGATTGTAACCGATCTTGTGCCCCATCCCGGGCGACGTGAGGGCAGCGGTACCAAAGAGTAGACTCTCAGCGATCCGGGTGAGAGGTGGGCTGAACAGCAGCAGAACACCCGTGTTAATCCCCCAACCCGCGAGATTGACGATGAAGAACTGTCCCAACTGGGCTGTGAGGGGCTTAGAGCGGGAGTCGGGATAGGTCCAGTAGCGGTTCCAGGTGAAATTGCTCAGGACGGCGCAGGTGAAGGAGATAGTGTTGGCAAGGGCGAGGTGCAATCCCAGCACCGGGTGGAGCAGGTAGAGGAGCCCAAAATCGACGACGGCCCCGATGGTGCCGACGACGGCAAATTTCAAGAAGCGGTCGAGTTCTTTGCGATTGCTTCCGATCCAGGTCTGGATTGCTGCTGTCATACACTCCCCGTAGGTAAAAGAACCAATCAACGTGGCGGATTATAACCAGCGGTGCGGGTTTGTCAAACCTGTTCTTACGCCGACTACCGCAGTACATGCCTGCTAGGATGGGATGCTCTCTGCGTCCCTGATCGTAATCGTCAAGATTGTATAGGGGCGAAGGTGCGTTGTATGGCGGTAAATTCAAGGTGGTTGCGTACTCTTCAATGATGAGGAGGGGATACGTCCTGATTCTCGTCGGTACAACAGCGTTCCACGGCTGCGAGGAGCCGCTCCGGGGGCTCCCCCTTGCTGACGAAGGCATTGACCCCGGCAGCCAGTGCCATCCGTCGCGACTCGGGTCTTCCGCTAAGAGCTACCACTGTGAGGCCGGGCCGGCTTTTACGCAGTATAGCCAGATCGGTGGCGTTCTTCCAGCCCGGTAGTTCCCAATCCAGGAGCAATATATCGGGTTGTTCCCCGCTGACCAGCTCTCTGGTCTTTGCCAGATTCTCGGCTTCTCCCACAACGATAAGACGGGACTTCTGTCCCAGGATGAGCCGGACGGCCGAGCGTACCTGCGGTTGATCGTCTGCAATCAAGATGCGCACTTTTCTATCTCCCATCTCAAATCTCCAACTCTATCGTAATCGTATCATGAGCGCGATCTTGGGTCACCATGCAGGTGAAGGGTCGGGTCTCCCGACAACCATCCGGTCTCCAGACCGTTCCAGTGAAGAGGGTGGGGTCTGGTCAAATGGATAGGTTCTCATCTCACTGGCATTATTTCCCAATTATCCGGAATTCCTTAAGCTCTTCTGTCCTATGCTTTCCACGGTGAACCGATTATATACTTTGAGCTTACTGCTTGATCTCGTTGGAGGCACCCTGCACCCGGGGGGAGTTGTTACCCGCATCTAGACCAGTCTTTATCCTGGTCAGATGACCAGTCTTGGGAGGAGAAAAAGCGAGATTACTTTACAC
>JBNGDR010000257.1:0-3703 GCA_049975685.1 Anaerolineae bacterium | reverse complement strand
GCCACCGCCAGCAGCAAAGTCGCAATGATGATCGGCCACGGGAATATTCTGCGTCTCATTGCTCCACGCCTCTTCTCACTCACCGCGTTGCTGCCAGATCACGAGCCCGACCAGCAACATACCACCGAGTAGTGGCAGGGTTGGGACGGTCAAGGCTGCGGGGTCTCGTGTCGTTTTGTCTTCGAGCCGCTTCTCCAGGGCAGTGACACGCTGCGCCAGGGCCTCCGTGCGCTCTTCCTGTTGTGCAAGCCGTTCATCACGACGTTCGAGCATCGTCTGCAGGATCTCCTCACGGGGCAATCCCACCAGTGTTTTCACTTTGGTGATGCCGGGGCCCTCACTGCTTTGCAGCGCGCGGCCCACGATCTGGGAGATCTGTGTGACGGTGATATCCTCGGGGGGAACGGCGATACCTGTCCCATCCTCGCGACCGGAGGGCAGGATGTAGTCTCCGGCTTTCACGCTGCCCCGAACGTTGATGGGAACCTGACCCATAAAGGCTACTGGAACGTAGTTATTTGCTACCTCGTCCGGCTGGCGATTCCCCAACACGATGGGCGATGTTGAGATCACCATCACTCGCTCCGCGTTGGAGGTCTGTCTGCTCACGTGCCCGGCCGCCAGTCCCACAATATCGCCGGGATTCAGGGTTTCGTCAGGGTTTTGTTTCGGCAGTCGCTCGGCAAAGTCCGAACTTGCCGAGTCGAATACGATGCCACCGCTGCCATCCCCCTCGATCTCGCCAATCAGCCCGGCGGCATCGAAGAAGGTGACGAAGTTGATACCGGTATTTGGCGTGCTTGCATTGGACTTGAGCGCAAGCACGTCGCCACTCACAACGGTTGATTCGTTCTCAATGACGGCAATATGATTATCGATGACGGTGTCCGTGCAGCAGTTTGCATCCCGCACGTACAATTGGGCATCGCCGGGGCTGTTCATGCCGATACCCACACCGCCAGCCGCGCGAATCAGGAACTGGTTGTCACCTGTCGAGGTAAAGTCCGCTTCCGTGTTGTCGGCCCAGACGAAGGTCCCGTGGTGATCGGCATTGGCGCGATAACCGGCCGCCAGACTGTAGCTGCCGCTCGCTGTGTTGCTGTGACCCCCTGGAACGGTTGCCGCGGTACCCTCGGCCCTATTCTCAGCGCCACCGCTCACAGTTGCGTAAGGTGCTGTGGCCGCGTTGCCCAGACCGCCCCCCACCGTCGCGTTGGAAGCGGCGGTGTTGTTCTGCCCGCCACCCACGGTGCCGCGTACGGCGGTCGTGTTCAGCGAGCCGCCTCCGATGGTCCCGTGATCGCCGGTCACGTGGTTGATCTCGCCGCTTCCGCCGCCGCCGCTGATGGTCGCGCCGGAGACGCCGCCGTCAATGGTGTTGCCACTGTACCCGCCGATGATGTTGGGCACGGCGGTGCTGGGGTCTGTGGTCAGGCCGGGGAGTGCCAGTGCGTAGGGTGCCGGGGTTAGTTCCTGGCGCGGCAACAACTGGGTAAAACCGCCGCTACTGTCTCCTTCTCGCACGCTCATCTCCAGCCAGCGCGCGTCGCCGGTGAAGGCGTTGGCGCCAAAGTCCAAACTTACGGTGAAATAACCGTCATCCACCTGTTTGTCGTCCACGGTAACGGTACTGCCGATCTGGCTGGCACCGCCCCCGCTGCTGTCGTAGAGTCTAAACTCTAAGTCGTACTGCCCGGTGAGTGGACCGCCCTGATCATCGGTAAGTCGACCCTGGTAGGTAAAATCTGTCCCAGTCGTTGCCTGCGGGCCTACGCTCTGTGCACGCACAACGCCCGGAGAGAAGATATCCAGACCAGCACCGACGCTCGCCACCAGAGCCAGCGTCGTGATAGTCGTGATCACTGTGATGAATAATCGTTTTCGATGCATCGTCTCTTGTCTCCTCACTGTATGCGAAAGTTTCCAATTATACGTTAAGATCTTATTGGCAAGAGTCGATGATTGGCCTTAGTTGGCGATTTATTAGTATGATTTATATCTTTAATATACCATAAATCAAAATATTTGTCAAATTGCCTCCTTGTTTTGTATCATAAATATCCTCACAAAAATGTGTTAAATACCTAGTTTAAATGGAGATAGCTGTCTGATGAGCGTTCACGGCAGTTTCTCTCCTTGTTGTTCAGTTTCTCTTCCGTGTTATACTTGACCGCAGTCAATTATGACCGGGGTCATTATGAAAAATTCGGGACACGCTGACGATACTCTCTCGCGGTGGGATCGGCGCAAGGAGCGCACCCACCGGCGGCTCATCGAGGTTGCTGACGACCTTTTCCGCCGGAAGGGCTTTGACGTCACGACTGTCGAGGAGATCGCCGAGCGCGCCGACGTGGCGAAGGGGACCTTCTTCAACTACTTCGAGAGCAAGGAGGCGCTCCTTATTGCGGTGGTGGGCGACAAGATCACACTGACGCTGGAAGCGCCGATGGCGTCCGACACACCGGCACCCGAGCGCATACGTTTGATGCTGATCAGATTGTGGGAGGCGCTCCTCCCCTATAGACATCTCACCCCTCACATGGCGAGCTACAACGTTCGCCCTCCCAAACACCGGGAGCGGCCGCTGGTGCGTCATCTGGCACTTCTTATCCGCGAGGGGCAGGCTCAAAACCTCTTCCGTTCTGAGGTGGATGCGGAGGTGGCCGCCACGCTGCTGGCAATCCATTTCCTGCGCGCCTGCATGCTAGATCATGCCTCCGGGGTAGGAGTCACCAACGCCTGGGAGGATCACCTGGAGCAAGGTCTCGATATCCTCTACCACGGGGTGCTGGCGTAATGAACGCTCCCGGCCCACATCTGGGGTTTGGGCGAAGCCCGGCTGAGAATAGAAGCACGGAAGCCCGCATCCTGATCCCCAATCCCCGATCCCTGATCCCTGCATTTCAAAGGAGTTCACGTTGAAGGATCTTTTTCGGACCGTCAAATATCTCAAACCTTACCTGCTCATGACCATCCTGGCCCTCTTCGCCCTCCTCATCTCCACGGTGAGCAGCCTGGCCGTCCCGGCCCTCAGCCAGCGCCTCTTCGACCAGGGCATCCAGGCCAAGGATCAACGGGTCATCACGACGTTGGCCCTCGTTATGGTGGGCATCGCGGTGCTCGGCGGCCTCTTCACTTTTCTCCAGGGCTATCTGACGGCCAAGGTCTCCCAGGGCGTGGCCTACGATCTGCGCAACGTTCTCTACGAAAAGATCCAGCGCCTCTCCTTCAGCTACCACGACCGGGCGCAGACGGGACAGCTGCTCACCCGCGTCACCAACGACGTGGAACTGGTCCAGCAGTTCCTGGGTACCGCTATTCTCCAGGCGTTGGGGGCGGTGATCCTGCTGGTGGGTAGTATTGGGCTTATGGTCAGTACCAGCCCACAAACCGCCGCCGTCCTCCTGGGATTGGCGCCCATCGCTCTGCTTATCTTCTTCATCTTCTTCCGGAAAGCCCGCCCCCTCTTCAGAAAGCGGCAGGAGCGGCTGGAGAAGCTTAACGTGGTCCTTCAGGAGAACCTGGCGGGGGTACGGGTGGTGCGCGCCTTTGTCCGCCGGGCTCACGAATTGGCACGCTTCGCGGCACGTAATCAATCCCTGATGGAGGTCGAGATCCAGACCGGGCGGATCATGGCCCTCGCGATTCCCCTGATCTTCTTCATCGCCAACGTGGCGCGTCTCTCGGTCACCTGGGTGGGGGG
>JBNGDR010000256.1:0-3741 GCA_049975685.1 Anaerolineae bacterium | reverse complement strand
GAGTATTGTCAAACAGACGTATATCGAGATTCTGCGCGGCGCTTACCATCCGCGCATCAAGTATCCCGAGCCACAAAAAGAGAATAACGAAGAGGAAATATCGTGACATTAAAACACAGTGTGGATATCAAGGCCGAGGTTCCCATGGAGGAGGTCGATTTCAGGTTGTTGCGTGTGGCTGCCCTGGCGACACTGCGGCAACAAGGGGTTGAAACTCCCATTGAGATGACGGTAGTCATTACCGATGACGCTTCTGTACACGATCTCAACCGCCGCTTCCGGGGGGTGGATCGCACCACCGACGTATTGGCTTTCGCTGAAGAGGACATCCGTGGTCCCTTCGCGGGTGGGGCGCCGGGATTCCCACGTTATTTGGGTGATATCGTGATCTCTTTGGAGCGAGCTTCGGAACAAGCTAAGGAGGTAGGATGCGCGCTTACGGAGGAACTGGAGTTGCTCATCGTTCACGGCACACTTCATCTTCTGGGACACGATCACGCCGATCCGCAACAGAAGGCCCGGATGTGGGAGGCACAGTCGACTCTGCTCGATCTCTTGAGCATCGAGGCGCCGTTGCCCGAATGAATCCTCACAACCCGAACCCGACTCTCATCGACAGTTTCCACTACGCCAGTGCTGGGTTGTGGGTAGTGGTACGCACTCAGCGGAATTTCCGTATTCATCTGGGAGTTGCGGTTGCAGCTGTTGTGCTTGGTGCCTGGCTGGGTATATCTTTAGAGCGTTGGGCCGTCCTGGTAGTCACCATTGGCTCGGTACTGGTGGCGGAGATCTCCAACACGGCGGCGGAAGCCCTCGTGGATCTGGCCAGTCCAGATTATCATCCCCTGGCTAAACAGGTTAAGGATATGGCCGCGGCAGCGGTCATGCTAACGGCGGGTGTTGCTGTCGTTGTTGGGCTTCTACTGTTAGGCCCGCCGCTGTTGGCAAGAATCTTTTGAGGCTTGTTGCCTTCACGGTCTCGGGGTATACTTTGAGTATACCTTTCACAGGTTTACATGGATACACATCATGAGTTGCTATGAGCCGCTGGCTCACAGTTGATTACGAGAATCTAACCCTAGCTGTCATTCCGAACGCAGTGAGGAATCTCGTTTTGCTTATTCGAGTTTCCTCATCACCCTGCTCATCGTAATGGCAAGAGAGATTTTTCAAGGAGGGCGTCATGGAAGCCTCACGCGACATAGCATTGATCTTCTTGAGTTTGGAGGCCCTGGTGGCTGCCTTAATCCCCCTGGTCTTCTTCTCTGCGTTGGCTTACGGAATCTATCGCCTGCGGCTGATCGTCAGGGAATATCTGCGGCTGGCGTTGGATTACGCTGAGAAGGCGCGCGAGGCCGTGGAAAAGGGCTCGAAGGCGGTTGCTAAACCTTTCATCTGGGTACATAGTAAAGTGCGAATGTTGCAGATCATCTTACAAAATCTCATTCCAAGGAGGGCGGCATGAATGCCAAGACACGGATGCTTTTGGTTGGGGCTGTAATCGGTGCGGCGGTGGGTGCGCTGGGAGGATTAATCTACTACAACTCGGCACCCATTGAGAAGGACGAGGAGGGCAAGGAGCACGTACCCGCGCCCAGTGCGGGAGATGCATTGAAGTTGAGCCTGGGCCTTCTGGGCGTCCTGCGCGGTCTCGCCGGTTGAGATCCTGCCTGTCATAATTCTGCCCCCTCTCACGTGAGGGGGCAGTCTTCTAATGGTTCATCTCGGCTGTTTGTCGGGATCGATCCTTTGTAGCCAGGGATTGCTTCGCATCTGGCGCCGAAGCGTGGTTCTGGGGCCGTGGCCTGGATAGATGTGGGTTTCGGGCGGTAGTTGCATTAACTTACGAAGGCTGTTGGTGAGCTTCCGGGCGTTGCCTCCGGGTAGATCGGTGCGCCCCACGCTTCCCGCAAATAGGGTATCGCCTGTGAGCAATGCTTGTTCTTCTGGTACGTAGAGGCAGACGCTGCCTGGTGTATGTCCTGGTGTATGGATAACTTCAATGTGTAGCTTGCCCAGCTCCAGGCGCAGACCGTCGGTAAGGTTGAAGTCGGGCTCGGGAGAGGGGACGTAGGCCACGTCGAACATCGAAGCGCCTCCTCCCTCGATCACGAGATCTCGATCGTCGGGGTGGACACCCAGGGGAACGTTAAACTCCGACTTGATGCCAGCGTTTCCGGCAATGTGATCAAAGTGACCGTGGGTAAGGAGAATGTACCGCACCTTAACATCGCGCTCCTCGATTTCCTCTACGAGCGGATGGATCTTGCCACCCGGGTCCACGATGGCCCCGTCTCTCTGCTCCTCGTCGTAGACGAGGTAGGTGTTAGATTGTACCAGGCCAATGGGTAATTGGACGATCACAACGAGCCTCCTCATAGGTCATGGTTCGTTCCATTGGACAACGTTGAATTGCATTGTACCACAACTATGATGAAAAGGGATAGCTGAATATGGTCATTGTCCTCATGGGTGTTGCGGGCTCGGGTAAGACCACCATAGGTAGACGACTGGCCCGTCAGTTGGGATGGTCTTTCTACGAAGGCGATGATTTTCACCCGGCTTCTAATGTCGAGAAAATGGCTCAGGGCATTCCTCTCACGGACGAAGATCGCGCGCCCTGGCTGGCTATACTGCGATCTCAGATCCTTGAGATCCTTGCTCGTGATGAGTCGGCAGTGTTCACCTGTTCTGCGCTCAAGCAAAAGTACCGGGAGCAGCTGTTGCATGACCATAAGGCCGTGCATTTTGTTTACCTGAAGGGCGAATATGATCTCATCCGGAGGCGGTTGGAGCAACGTAGAGGACACTATATGAAAGAGGGGTTGCTGCAGAGTCAGTTTGACGCGTTGGAAGAACCCGATGCGATGATCTCCATGGACATTTCTCAACCGCGGGAGGTCATTGTCGACGCAATCATCGCGAAGCTGGATTTGAATCACAGATGACCGTTGTTGTAGAATACACTATTTTCATCGGAGGTGTGTGATGCACTTGAAACGGTTGGAACGTGTGTTATCCCTGGCTCAGGCGCAGGGTCTGGATGCCCTGGCCGTAATGCCCGGACCCAATCTCTTTTACCTCACGGGTCTTTCGTTTGGCGTCAGTGAACGTCCCATTATTGGTTTCTTTCCCGTTGATCTGTCGCCGGGCATCGTGTTGCCCGTGCTTGAGACGGGGAAGATCTCGGAGGTGACGGCTTTTCCCTACGGGGATGAAGAGGGATACGCGCTGGCTTTCCATCAGGCCTGCGCCACATTGGAGCTTGCCGACGCACGCATTGGCATCGAGGTGCAGCGTATGCGTGTTCTGGAGGCGCGCATCCTCCGTCGCTACGCCTCAGGATCAGATCTGGTGCCCGCTGATGCATTGCTGGCCCGGCCTCGCATGCTCAAGGATCTCGGGGAATTGGATGCCATGCGCCGTGCGGTGGCAGTTGCGGAGGAGGCCTTTGAGGCATGGTTGGGCCAGCTACGTTTGGGGATGACGGAGAAGGAATCTGCAGCTCGCCTGGTCGCCGCGTTATTGACAGGAGGCGCGGAGAGGATCGCCTTTGAACCTATCGTCGCGGGAGGACCCAACGGAGCGTTGCCCCACGCTGTTCCCGGAAACCGTACCTTCGAAGCAGGCGATTGGGTGGTCGTGGATTGGGGCGCTGTTGTCGATGGTTACGCCTCCGATATCACCCGGGCCGTCGTTTTTGGGGAGCCCGAGGGTGTGCTGGCTGAGGTTCATGCCATC
>JBNGDR010000255.1:0-3743 GCA_049975685.1 Anaerolineae bacterium | reverse complement strand
CTGCTCATTATGCTGCAACGTCGGACTGTGGGGGAGGAGACCGAGCCTCACCGCTGGACGGGAGACCTTCTGCGCGGGCTGGGGATGGGGGTGGGCTCTCTCGCCTTACTTGCTGCCCTGGGGGGTGGCACTTACCTGTTGACGTTGTTATCACAGGATGTCCTGGGTTGGTCGGCCAATATCGGGCTGTACGTCGGTGGCGGCCTTATGCTATTGGTCTTTGGTGGACTCTGGCTCTACTTCGTTGTTGAGCGTAAGGGATGGCGCTGGCTCTGGATCGGCTGGGCGACGATTGGCGTCGTGGCCGCCATCGGCCTGTTGGCCATTAACTTGCCTGGTCCTCTCAAAGATCGTGTGGGTGCTGTCTCTTCTCTGAAGCGGATGACCACCATCCTGGAATGGGACACGGGCACAGGTCGCGTACGGACGCTTATCTGGGAAGGGGCGATGGATCTCATTATGCCTCACGAACCCATTGAATACCCCGATGGTAGCAAGGATACCTTCAACGCTGTCCGTCCCCTCATTGGATACGGCCCCGAAGCGATGTACGTGGGCTATAACAGCTTCTATCCGCCGCTGCTGGGCCATTATGAGTCGCGCAATGCTTCTCCGGATCGTTCTCACAACGAGACCCTGGATTCGGTGGTGATCACCGGAGTCTTTGGGTTGGCCGCCTACCTCTTCCTCTTCGGTAGTTTCTTCTACTGGTGCTTGCACTGGTTGGGCCTTATCCGAGGGCGGCGGCAATTCTGGCTCTACGTGGCGTTGATATCGGTCATCTCGCTCGCACTCTTCATCGCCTTCGCCCTTATGGATCGCCTGTACTTCTTTGCTGTAGCTATCCCCATTGGTGTTGTTGCAGGTACGACCTTGTACATAATCGGACGTGCTCTGAGCACCAATATGCGAGCAGCGCGCACCCCGGAGATAACTGAGTCCCTGGTTCATCCCCACAGCGTGCTCTTGATTGCCATTTTCTCCTCTGTCCTGGCGCACTTTGTGGAGATTAACTTCGGGATCGCCATTGCGGCCACTCGCACTACCTTCTGGGCGCTGGCAGGGATGCTCGTTGTCTTGGGGTTACAGTGGCTGCCGGCGGAGGAAGTGACCCTGCCTTCGGTACTGGGAAAGAATGAAAAGACCTCGAGCCGGAACTCGGGTTCATCTCGACGTCGTTCCCGAAGGCCGCGCTCCCGTGGCTCCCGTGTTCGCAGGAATTCCGGTCGTTGGGTGGCTGCTGTCGTATCCCTGAGTCTCGCTGCTACTTTTTTGTTGGGGACGTTGGCCTACGATTTCATCACTAACCCGGATCGGATGACAGAGGGTTCTCAGGTCTTCTGGCGTTCTTTTACCGAGATCTACACCCAGGGACGGCGCTCTTATGGCGCCTTGATGATCGTAGTCTTTACGTGGCTCCTTTTCGGAGTCGTGGGGTTGGGCGAATTGGATCGTGAAGGGCTTTTTGAGGAGGATCGAAGTCGTCAATGGTGGGTGGCGGTGCTGACCTACGTGGGACTCTCACTATTCGGTTTCTTGATCGTTGGCAGCACTCTGGCCGGATTCCACGCCCGTCTGCCCCAGATTCAGGTCACAACCGTGGAGGGCCTTGTGGAGGTCGCTACGATTCTGTCTGGAGTTCTGGGACAGTACTATGGTCTGATCTTCACGGTTGCGATCTTGCTTGCCTTCGTCTTGATGTGGGAAGTACCCGGTCCACGAAGCTCACTCGAACCGGTGAGCCTGTTACTGTTGCCGGTTCTTCTCTTCCTGGGTGTCCTGCTCATACGTAATTACAGCTACGATCTCATACGTGCAGATATCGTCTTCAAGCAGGGTACCAGCTTTGCCAACAGCTCCGATCCGAACCAGAAGCAGATGGGTATCAAGCATTTCGATCAGGCTATTGAATTCGCGCCGCGTGAGGACTATTATCGCCTTTTCCTGGGCAAGGCATATCTGGAGACTGCGCAAACCCTGCCGCCGGAGACCGACGTGGCACAACGCGAGCGGATCTTCCAGGTGGCGGAGGAGGTGCTCCACGAAGCACGGGAGATCGCACCTCTCAATACCGATCATAGTGCCAACCTTGCGCGCTTCTACAACATTCTTGTCTCTTTTGCCGAGGGTCCCCAGGAGCGGCAGGCTCTCTACGAGAAATCCGAGGAGAACTATCGTAAGGCTCTCGCGCTCAGTCCGAACAACGCCGTTCTCTGGAACGAGCTGGCGCGCTTGAAGATCACCCAGGGCGACGAGGTGGGATTCCGCGAGACTATATCTCACTCCCTGGCGCTAGATCCTGAGTTCGAGCAGACCTGGGCGTTGCTGGGCGAGGTCCGCCTGAATCAGCAAGATCTGCCCGGCGCCATTGAGGCTTATGAGAAGGCTGTGGCGTTCAAACCCAAGGATTGCCAGCTTCGTCATACGTTAGGTTCCCTGTTGGTACAAGAGGGACGCTGGGACGATGCTGCCACAGCGCTTGAACCTATCCTGGATCGTTGTCCGAGGATGGGAAGAGTGTGGGACGTCTACCGGCTACTGGCGATATCCTATTTCTACCAGGGACGCCAGGGCGCTGCCTTGCAGATGGCCAGCCAATCATTGCAGTTGGTCCCCGAGGATCAACGTCACATCGTCGAGCAGCTCATCGCGGCCATTGAACAGCCCCAGCCCGTAGAACCCGTGGAGCCGCAGCCTGCAGAGCCCGAATCTACTGAGCCTTCTGAGCCTTGACCTGAGGTCTGGAGTGTCTACGTATCTGGTTGTTTTCGCCGGTGTTCTACTCCTGGCAGTGTTAGGAACCCCACTGGCCCGGAGATTGGGTCTACGGATCAATGCTATCGACGAGCCTGATGCGCGTCGCAAGGTGCATACAGTAGCGACGCCGCGATTGGGTGGTTTGGCTATTTTCCTCAGTACCCTCATCGTGACCTTGCTGCTGGGGGGGCGTTATAAACTCGACCAGCTGTTGGGGATCCTTGTGGGTGCGGCCCTGGTCTCTCTGCTCGGTTTCTGGGACGACCGCTTCACCCTCGGACCGACTGTCAAGCTCGTCGGCCAGTTGTTGGCCACGGTTTTGTTGATCGTGACGGGGGTTTCCGTCACCATATTTCCGTGGCCCATCCTGGATTACGCAGTCACCGTTCTCTGGATGGTAGGGATCACCAATGCATTGAACCTGTTGGATAACATGGATGGCCTCTCGGGTGGGATCGCGGCCATCGCCGCCGGACACTTTGCTCTGATGTGCAGTTTCACCGGCCAATATCTGGTAGGGGCCTTATCTGTAGCCGTGATGGCCGCCTGCATTGGTTTCCTCGTTTACAATTGGAACCCGGCCACTATCTTTATGGGTGATTCGGGAAGTCTCTTTCTGGGCTTCACACTGGCAGCCATCGGGATCAAGCTGCGCTTTCCCGAAAATGTCCCCTTCGTCACATGGATGATCCCCGTTCTCGTGTTGGGTATTCCCGTCTTTGATACGACGCTGGTCTTCATCTCACGGCTCAGACGAGGTTTGAATCCTATGACAACCCCCGGCGTCGATCATAGCTCCCACCGTCTCACTTACGTCGGACTCTCGCGGCGGGAAGCTGTATTCATTCTGTACATCGTGGGCTTCATCCTGGGTCTGGTGGCGCTCTTTGTGACCCAGGCTTCGATCCTCGAGGGCTATCTGATGGGCGGTGTTGTTACCCTGGCGGGGCTCTATCTGTTGTGGCGCATGGAACGTCCACCCTTCT
>JBNGDR010000254.1:0-3744 GCA_049975685.1 Anaerolineae bacterium | reverse complement strand
CCCCGGCCTGGGTAATCTGCTCTCGACTTCGGGGTCCCATATTATCTCCTCCTGTCCATATCGTCTTGCTCCGGGTTCAAAGCTCGCTGCAAATTCCTCAAGGTTCTCAGCTGGCTCTTCATTGTCTGAGCGTACCGGGTGGCCTTGAGATCTCCCTGAGCCTGGGCCTCAATGACCAACGACTGTATTTCCCTGTACACTTCGCGGGCGCGACGCTCGCGTAATTGCAAAACTGTGCGCAAGAGATGGCGCTCGTACTCCTCCATCGTCATCTCCGGCAATTTGGTGCGCAACCACTGCGCTACTCTATTCTCCAGCTCAGGTATCAGCATCTCCCGCATTTCCTGGGTGGGATCAGCGAGGGTCTCCAGCCACGCATCCCAGATAAGGCGGTAGTCCATCGTGAAATCCTCATCCCGAAGGGGCAGCAGATCTTCCCGGACGAGGGCGACGTTCACCATCTCCAATAGACCGGGGAAATGTAACAGGATGTTGAGGATGTGGCCCTCCATGTCGCTGGGCATCTGGGAGCGGTCCGCGGCGGAGGCGGCGCGCCGCCGTACGACCGCCGCGCGGTCTCCCACACGGACTCGATCCAGCAACATGCGTGCATCGATGCCCAGTTTGAGGGCAAACTCCTGCGCATAGGATTCCCGCTCGACCCCACTGGAGATGTCGCGCAACAGTGGCACGATGGCATCCACGATGCGCGCCTTGCCCTTGGGCTCGTCGGGATCCTCCTGTTTCAGCAGTTGTTCAAAGTAGAAGCGTATCACCGGTTGGGCTTCATCAAGTAGGCGTTGCCACGCCCCGGGATCTTCCAGGATGAGTTCGTCGGGATCGATACCCTCGGGCAGTAACACGACGCGGATATCGGCGTTGAGCCGCCCCTCGTAGCCGATGAGGCCCCTGGGATCGAAAATGGCCTCCCATTCCCGATCGAGGGTCTCGCGTGCCGTTTCCAGGCCGCGCAGTGTGGCCTGGATACCCGCTTCGTCGGGGTCCAGGGCGAGGATGAAGTTCCGCGTCAACCGTTGGAGTTGCTTCAGATGGATCTCTGTCAGGGCCGTGCCCATCGGGGCGACGACGTTCTGGTACCCCTCCTGCCAGGGGATCATGACGTCCATGTAGCCCTCAACAACGATGGCGGCGTCGGCGTCGCGAATGGCGTGGCTGGCGAGATCGAAGCCGAAGAGGATCTTGCTCTTGTCGAAGAGAGGCGTCTGTGGAGAGTTGATGTACTTGGGTGCCTGGGGATCAGGGTGGAGAATACGCCCGCCGAAAGCGATGACCTGTCCGCGTCGGTCCCGGATGGGGATGATGAGGCGATCGCGGAAGCGATCGTAGGTACCACCCCCCTCTTTCTCCACCAGCAATCCCGCCTTGATGAGCTCTTCAACGGTGAATCCCTTGCCCAACAGGTGGGTCCGCAGCGCATCCCAGGCATCCAGGCTGTAGCCGACCCGGAACTCTTCAACGGTACGACGTTTGAAACCCCGCTCCTTCACATAGTTTCGGGCGTGCTTCGCCTGAGGTGCGGTGAGCAGGAGGGTGTGGTAGTAGTCCGTGGCAGCCTCCAGTGCAGCGCGCAGACGGTCCTTCTCTTCCTGCGCATGAACCTGGTCCGGGGTAAGCGGGCGCACCGTGACCCCGGCCTGGCGACCCAGCTCCTCCAGGGCTGTGCGGAAATCCCAGCCCTCGTATTCCATGACGAAGTTGAAGATGTCCCCGCCCCGGTCGCAGCCGAAACAGTGCCAACGCTGGCTGTCCGGGAAGACAAAGAAGGAGGGAGTTTTCTCGCTGTGAAAGGGACAGAGACCCTTCAAGTTTCGCCCGGCCTTCTGCAGCTGCACGTAACGGCGGATCAGATCCGCCAGATCCAGCTGTTCCTTGATATCTTCCACGACACTCATGATGGAGGTATTTTACTCCGGTAGGGCTCTAACGCAAAATGGACGCTGCAGGGTTCAGCGTGGGGGGGATTGGGATAGCTGCCACGCAGGCACCGGGAGCCGGCGTGTTGGTTCTTCTGCTCGTCAGATGAGTTCCACCTGCCAATCTACGACATCAACATCCCGGTAGTTTTCGTCAACCCAACGGACGGCATGGTCCAGTACCGCATAGACGTGGTCCGCTTCGTTGGCGACGGTGACCACGGCGACGACGGCGGATTGCCAGACGTCCTGGTGCTCCACCTCGGCGGCGGCGACCTCGAAACGTCTACGGAGCTGGTGCAAGAGGGGTTTGAGCCGCCGGCGTTTATCCTTGAGCGACGCGGCGCCGGGGATAAAGATCTCGATGGTGCAGAGTCCGATGATCATTCTATGCCTCTAAATCCGCGCTGTCCAGCGCTCGTCGGTATACTTTGCTGCCACGAGTTGTTCCATCTCCGCCCGTTCCTCTGGCAGCAGGGTTCCGGCCTGTAACTCGACGTTGAGCAGCCGTCCGAAGCCCGCGACGAGAGCCTCGGCTATCTCCTCCCAATCGACGGGGCGCTCCAGAACCTCGTTGAGCGTGGTGGCCCGAGCGCGGATGCGCTCCGGGTCGGGACGGCTCACCAGCAGCTCTCCGATGTGACCGATGTCTCCCGAGAGGGGGATGGCCCCGTGTTGGAGGACGCCGCCCTTTATTCGCATCTGTGAGCTCCCTACAAGTTTCCGCCCGTCGACGGTGATCTCGTAATCCGAGGAGATCTCGAAGCAGACGGGGCTCTTGACGCGGCGGTTCTCGGGGTGACTAGTTGCCTGGACCGCCCCCAGTCCTACCTGTTCCAGTGCATAGACGAGGGGCTGGCTCAGCGTCCGGTAACTGGCAACCACGCCACCCGCGATACGGGGATCGTCATCGGGGAGGACGACGCTGTAGGCGATCTCACCGCTGTGGAAGACCGCGGTTCCGCCGCTTGAACGGCGCAGTAATCGGTAGCCGTACAGGGCCATCATACCGCGATCTGCCTCATCGATGGATTGCCCCCTGCCCAGGGTAACGGCTGGAAGGAACGTGTAGAGTCGCAGCGTCGGTGGTGCGCGGCCCCCGGCCACAGCGCGCAGGATGGCCTCGTCCTCCGCCAGATTCCGCGCGCCGTCTCTGGGTTGGGGCTCGGTGAGGAGCCGCCAGGTAGCGCGGGGGTAGGAAGGGCCGTCCATAGAGAGCGGCGATCAGTGGCCCGTTCGCAGATACTTCGCGTAGAGATCCAGGGCTCGCTCGATCTCCGCCATGGCAACGTCCCGTCCCTCCCATTCCAGGACCTCCACGCCGACGTGTTGCAGATCTTTGTAGACGGAGAAGAAGTGAGCCACCTCCTGGAGGAAATGGGGTGGGATGTCCTCGAGCTCCTGGTAGGAGTCAAAGAGGGGATCCGTGGCAGGCACAGCCAGAATCTTGTCGTCGTGTAACCCGCGATCGAGCATGCGAAAGATACCCAGGGGCCGCGCTTCGATGACGCAGCCGGGGAAGGTCGGCTCGTTGGTCATGACCAGGACGTCCAGAGGGTCTCCATCGTCGTAGTGGGAGCGGGGGATGAAGCCGTAATCCCCGGGATAATGTAGTGACGAGTAGAGCACGCGGTCGAGCTTCATGAAGCCAGATTTGTCGTATTCGAATTTGTTGCGTGAACGCTTGGGAATCTCCACGATGACGTAGATCGCCTCGGGAACGTTGGGAGGGCCTGGTGGCAGGTCGTGCCAGAGATTAGCCATATACTTGCCTCTCTTCTGAATCTCACTATCGGTAGTAGGGGTATTG
>JBNGDR010000253.1:0-3762 GCA_049975685.1 Anaerolineae bacterium | reverse complement strand
GAGCGGGTCACCACCTCCCCCAGCGGAGATGAAAGCCGGCATCCTTCCGTAGCTACCGATGGAAGCGTGCTCTTCACCTCCGATCGCGACGGCAAGCTAGAGATCTACCGCCTCACCGTGGGGGGCGAGATTGAGCGGGTCACCCGCACGCCGGGCGGAGGCGAAAGCTGGGAGCCTACCGTGGCTCCTGATGGCGCCATCCTCTTCACTTCCACCCGTGATGGAAAACGGGAGATCTACCGATTGAAGGTGAATGGTGAGACAGAGCGGGTCACCTTTACCAGCGGCGAAGGGGAAAGCTGGGCGCCCACCTACAGGGGTGGCACCCTGCTCTTCACCTCCAATCGCGACGGCAAACGTGAAGTCTACCGATTGAAAGGGGACGGCACGACAGAAAGAGTCACCTTCACCCCTAGAAACCGTGAGAGCTGGGTAGGCTCTGACTCCTGAAGGGGACCTTTCGATTTCAGATTGTTCGCATCAGGAGTACAGTTAGGAGTACAATAACAAACAATCCAGCATCCAGTATCAAGCATCCAGTATCCAGTATCCAGTAACCAGAGCCAAGGAGCCAGTCATGCAATGTCCTAAATGCGGCTTCGAAAACCGGGACGACGCCCGTTTCTGCAAACGCTGCGGTAACGCCCTTCAGGCACGCGCGGCCTCCGCTTCATCTCAAGATAGGGGACGCACTTGTCCTGCTTGTGGCGCACCAGCAAAGCCTAACGCACGCTTCTGCCCCAGCTGCGGCAAACTGCTGACAGATGCGGCACCGCCGCCCCGCCAGAGACCACCGCAACCACATCCAACGCCTCCCCCTAGACAGAAATACTCTGCCCCGCCCTCCCCCAGGCGCTCAGAGGCCCCACCGCCACCCTCTTACGCCGCCCCGCCGCCCTCACAACCCGCATCCTGGCAAACGCCCGCTTACGAACCACCGCCCTCAACCTATCACGCAGCGGAGACGCAAGCGCCGCCCGAGCCGGGCATACGCTGGCTAATGGCCCTCATCGCAGCCCTCCTCATCGCCCCCCTCGCCCTCTGTGCCGTTGTGGGTTTGACGATCGCCCCAGCTTTGGGTCAGTCGGTACCACCAGGCCCTGAGGTTGATCCTACACAGCCAGATATCACTATCCGCGTCAAGGAAGAGTATCTGAACAGCGCACTGACCGAAGTACTGCCCAAAGCCGGCACAGCAACCCTGGACGTAAGACCCGGCAACCAGCTCGTGATCACCTCAGAGTTTGATCTCTTCCTCATCAACCTACGGGTGATCGTCACGGCCGGCGTCTCCGTGGAAGATGGTCGCATCCAGATCTGGGTAGATAGCATTGAGACCGGCGGTGAGAATATCTTTGACCTTCTAGGGGTAGACAACGTAACCCTGGGCGAGGATCTTACCGATACCGTGCAAGAACAGCTGGAGGCGGAACTTGGTGAGGGCGCCCAACTTCTGCAGATCACAACCGACGAGGAGCATATCATCCTTACAGCGAGGTGGCAATGATGAATACAGAGTTGCTATCCAATCGACTTTTTATGGGCATTCTTGGAGGACTTCTGGGGCTATTCGTGGGTTTGGGCATGGGCCTCGTCCTCATCTCGGTGCTGGAAGGCGATTCCGAACCCGTCACGTGGACTCCCTACGCCGACACTCACGACATTGAAGCCATTGTCGAAGAGGATTACATCAATCGGATGATGCTTGAGGTTGCCGACGACCTGGACGGCCCCATTTCGCTTGAAGGTGGGCATCTGGACCTGCGTCCGGGCGCGGAAGGCAGCTTCGAGATCAAACTCAAGATCGGCCCCCTGGAGCCCGTGGTGGAAGGCGTCGCCCATTTCCGCCCTACAAGCAGTGGGAGTATCGCCGTGGACCTGAGTCGTGTGAAAATCGGCAAGCTGGTGTTGACCAATCTCGTACCTCAGTTAGCGCTGGATGAGATGAACAAACAAATCGAAACTCTGATCGTCGAACGGGTGGGCTCTCGTGGCGTGAAGATTATCGATCTCTCCAGCGACGATGTCTCACTGCACCTCTACATGTCAGGACCGTGAGATCATGATCATATACTATACACTACCACCCAAGCCAACACAGACCTTTCGGAAGGCATCCCACACCGTTGTCATAGGGCGTGACGCTACTCCAGAGGATCACATCGATCTCGATCTTGCACCCGACACTACCGTCTCTCACTTCCACGCTTGTATCACCCTGGAGGAAGGCGAGCTCTGGATCGAGGATCTCGGTAGTACCAACGGCACCCTCATTGCAGGTGAACGTATCGCAACGAAGATACGTATCCCGGAGGAAGGAGAGATCCGTCTGGGGCAGACGCTCATCGAGGTAGAGAAAGAAGAGGTTTCCCCCGAACAAGATAAGGCATCGATCTCAGAGATCCCCGGGGATCGTGTGGCTGTCGCCGACGCCTCACAGCCGCCCTTCGCCGAAGGTCAACCACCCTTATCCGCTGAGGATTCACGTCACGCATGGCGCCAGCTGAAAGCCTTCTATGACCTTAGCCGGGGATTGGCCACCGCCACCGAACTCGCCCCCACCCTGAAGTTAGCTGCCGAGCAAGTACAAGAGGCTATTCCCAACGCCCAGCGTGGTGCCGTGCTCCTGCCCGGTGAGACGGGCGAGCTTCTACTAAAGGCACACTGGCCCCTGGGGAGCCATTCGGTCAGCACCACGCTCGTCAAGCAGGCCTTCGATCGCCGCGAAGCCTTCATCTGGTCAGCGGCAGAAGGGGGTGAGAGTTCTCCCAGCATGCGCCTCTCCAACGTACAATCGGCCATCTATGCCCCCCTCCTCTGCGACGAACAGGTGCTTGGCGTCATCTACATCGATAACTACGAGAACCGAGAAGCTTTCTCGTTAACCGATCTGGAACTCCTGCGCGCCATCGCTAACCAGGTAGCCATCTTCCTCCGTAAGTGGGATCTGAGACAGGATCTCCGCCGGGAAGAACTTCTGCGGAATACACTGTTGCGCCAGTTCTCCCCCCAGCTTGCCGAACGATTGATGGACGAATACAACCGCCTCCAGCTGGGAGGTGAACGCGTCAATCCCGTCACCATTCTGATCTCGGACATACGCAGTTTCACCGCACTGAGCGCCCCGCTGGCCCCAGAGAGTGTCGTGCGTATGCTCAACGAGATGTTCGACGCCTTCGTCCCTATCATCTTTGACCATGATGGGGTGGTCGATAAGTATATAGGGGACGCCGTCCTGGCCGTATTCGGTAGCCCACAACAAGACGAGCACCAGTGGGAGAAGGCACTCCACGCAGCACAGGCTATGCAGGATGCTATGCACAAGCTGGGCGAGGGGTGGAGGGTGCGTCGCCTGCCCATCTTCGAAGTAGGAATCGGTCTCCACACGGGCGAAGTCATCCATGGCTTCGTCGGTTCAGCGGAGCGCACCGAGTACACCGTCATCGGTGATACCGTTAATCGCGCAGCGCGCTACTGCGACGGCGCCGGTCCCGGTGAGATCGTCATCAGCCAGGAGGTCTACGAACGCATCTACCGCTCTGTCGATGTAGAAGCGCGAACCATCGAGACCAAGCATCCAGAGACCGAACCGCCGTTAACAGGTTATCTCGTGAAAGGACTGCGTGATACCGAGGATCTGGCTCCAGAGGATACCGAACCTAATCCACCGTAAAGCCCTACAAGTCACGCGCCTACGGCAGAGAACACATCCCAGCATCCAGCATCAAGTATCCAGTATCCAGTATCCAGAGGAAATCACCT
>JBNGDR010000252.1:0-3767 GCA_049975685.1 Anaerolineae bacterium | reverse complement strand
TGCCAGTGGCGGGGTGTCGCGTGTCCCGTCGCTTTCACAAAGACGGCGTATTCGGCGTTGGTTACCGGATAACGTCCTATCTCAAATGCCCCCAGCGTCACCTCGTGCTGTGGGAGCTCGTTCTTGAAGTCGAAGTCCTGTGCCCAAGCGAAGTTTTGGCGTAGGGTCTCTACTGTCTCTGTAGTGGTCCCCATCAAGAACGGCCCGGTGGGGATGGGTACCATCTCGGGTTCAAAGGAGGAGCGTGCCGTGATCACGGCGGGCGTCTCCAGGGGCGTTGAGCGTCGCGTCAGGGTGATGTAGCTGCGCACCTCCAGCGGTTTCAGGATGTCGAACCGGGCGTCCTCATCGTCGGGGAAAAGGCAGAGCAGCCGTCGGAGCACCTCGTCGGCCTGGAATTCCTGGAGAGCCTCCGGCAGTTGAGGTAGAGTCTCGGCCTCCACAGCAGCTCGGGTCTCACCCTGAGTAGCGCGGATGTGATGCTCCAGTTCCGAGAGGTACCCAGGTCGCAGGCGTAGTAGTTGATAGAAAGCCGGGTGGGCGTGCTGGATGGCTACCATCTTCGCCAGGCGCACCGGTGTAACGCTTTCTTGTAGGGCGCTGCGCCCCTCCACCAGACGGCTTAGCAGCAGGTAGATGTTGAGCGTGCGTTTGACCTGCCGGGGATTGTGCCTGAGGCCCTGGGCGAATACCTGAGCGCAGCGGGGATCGGAGAGGGCCGGCGCCAGGGATTCGACGTAGGTGAGCATGGCCTCGTCCTCGATGGGCGGTAGGATGAAGGGCAGCTGCACGATCTTTTCCAGATACTCCTGGGCCTTGACCTCGCCCTGGTAGCGGGTGCGAATAGCGGCCTCGATGGCTTCGGCGTCGAGGCCGAGGACGAAGACACAGCCAGAGACGTCGAGGAAGAGTTTAAGGGCTTCCAGAACCTGGATGACCTTCTCTGGCGTACAGCGATCGAGGTCGTCGACGAAGATGACGAGACGGCCCTCGGGCCCTAGAATCTCGCGGAGCGCCCGTTGAAAGGTCGCCTCGAACTGCTCCATCGACGCCAGCTGCTCCAGGCGGCTATGCTGGCTCTCTCGTTGCAGAAGCTCCGCCAGATCGGGTTTCAGATCCAGGGCTTCGGCCATCTTCTCTGTGCCTGCGGTGAGGAAGAGGAGATAGACGGGAAGTTGGGCCAGCTCTTTTCCACCCTCGCGCCAGTTCATGACCCAGCGACCGAGATCCTCCCACTCCACCGTCTGATAGAGGCTGCGTTGGAGGCGATCCAGGATCTTGACTTGTGCTTCCTGTCCGGGTCCCAGCCGCTCGGGCGAGAGCCGGGGACGCAGCTCCCACGGCCCTTCGCCGGCCTCACGGGGGTAGAGGGCGTCGAGAACGCGCAGGATGAAGGCGCGCCACAGTGCCTCCTCGCGATGGTATTTCCAGGCGTTGAACCAGACAGTACGGCGGCGCGGCGTGTGTCCCAACCGTGCCTTGAGCATGGTCATGAGGCTGGTCTTACCGCTGCCCCAGCTGCCAAAGACACCCAGCGTCAGCGGGGTGTGAGTCTCGGCATCCATAAGGATCTCGGCCAGAGCATCGACGTAGGGCTCGAAATCCAGCGCGTCGGTATCGGTGGGTAGATCGTCCAGAATAGGCGGAATTTTGGGCTCGCGGCTCATAGTCGGATCTCCTGCGGTTTCTGATGTGTCTTCCGGATTATCTCGATTATTCAGAAGCCAGATGTTGTAATAGGATGTGTGTGAGGTCTGTGAGGTTGCTGTCCTCTGAAGCTAGGCCTTGCTGATATATCTTAATCTGCTTTCCCGGACGCAGATCAAGATTTTCCACGTCAACACCATTTACCTGGAAGAAGGTGCAGCGTATCCACTGATTTTCTCTGAATGGGCACGAAAGATCGAGAAGATGGTGCATCTGCTCTGGCTTTATCCGTATGCCTAGTGCTTCTCTCAACTCGCGGATGCCACACTCAACCGCACTTTCATTCAATCTCACCCGGCTACCGGGCGTAGTTAGTTGTTGTGCCCCCGCCATTCCGAGCGCGCCATCGCCTCTTTGTAATATCAGGATGCCCTCTTGGGTTTGCACGAGCAGCCCTATATATTCGGCATCGTACGGAGGTAGCTCAAATCCCAGTTTGCGCCTCAGTTGAATTTCGGCAGTATAGGGGCTGGTGAAGTGGACCCCGTGACCTCCCCATGTGTCGATTGCCTGGATGTTCCGAGGGCTGTCGTCAATCAGCGCGATATTATCTGGATCTGTATTTGTCCGCTGAGCAACTAGATCGAATACCTCATGGCTCGGCTTCAAGATACCGAAATCAGATGAGATGTAGACTTCGTTGAAGCAGCTGGAAACACCGTGCAGTTTATCTAGTTTGTCAAACCATTGACGCCGGAAATTCGAGTAGACGACGACGTGTAGACCCCGTCTGAGATACCGGGCAAGTTGGATCACGTCATGGTTGAGTCTGTAGGACGAAATTACGATATTTGATAATACTTCGTGACTGATGCTGGTATGAAGCTCGCTGTTGATCCTTTGCCAGAACTCCTGTTCGTCTATTTCCCCTTTGTCGAAGGGGGCTTCGTTTCGTGTATACGCCTTGGTGATCTGATCTCTGTCCCGACCGAATAGACGAGCCAGATCATCGATCGACGAAGCCAGACCTCTCGAGAATACAACACCAAACAGATCAAATATCACCGTCTTTTTCAATTAGCTCTCCTGTATTAACCTGGCTTCGAAGCTTCGGGATGATGCGCTGCTATCCATTCCGCCAGTGGAACCGAATCTTGAAGGATGTTGTCAAAATGTCGTAGTAAAAATCTGGAATACTCCCCCCCACATTTGGCATGTATTTTCGGGCTATCGCTACCCCGCAGTCTATACCCGTAGATAGTTGCGTATAGATCGTCGTCGGCTTGAATGAGGGAAATGGTTGGGTAATTGCTAAAAACTCGAACGTCCAATTTGCTCTGTGCATCGCTTGGAAGCCTATTGATAATATGCCAGAGGTTGAGTAACCGGCGCTTGATCCCATCCAAGCCTGCTTCATAGGTACTCGGTTCGTCTTTCTCGTAACGTTCAATGATTGCCTTTGCGAAGGGATCGGCCAGGATAATCGTTATCTCTGAATTCCGTTTTGGATCCAGCAGAGCGTCGGTAACTGAGGAGTCGCCGAGAAATCCGGCTTTGGTACCCGATAGGGTCAGTAGTTTCACAACTCTGCTATGATAAATAAGTTCCCTGAAGTCGACGGTTTCATAGGGGGGTAAAACCTCGAAAACACCCAGATATTTACGATCTAGCCGTTCAAACGCCTTCTGCAGTTTGTCGACTTTGGAATTGAGTGTGAGTGCAAACAGAGTGACAACACCAATCCCAATGGATACTCGTAAATCATTTGTGCCCAGCGGAGAGAAGGAAAAGACGGATTCCAAGAACTCATCAATGATCAGAATTCCTAACCCCAGGTACATCAGGTAATCAGATAGCTTGAGCAAGAGGGCAGGTGCTTTGCTCAGCTTTGAGGGTATGCTTGTAATCTGTGACATTATCACGCTCCCGTAACATAACACGTTGCCGCGTCAGCGAAACCGATTTTGATTATAGATCAGGTGCACGGGTCAGACAATTATCGCTTGCACGAAGCGTCGAAGGTTTCCTATATAGGTTGGTTGACTAGAAATCGGACTTTTCGGGGTCACGATCCCAAGGGGAGGCGCTTAACTCGCTCGAAGCACCAGATAGGGTAGGGG
>JBNGDR010000251.1:0-3772 GCA_049975685.1 Anaerolineae bacterium | reverse complement strand
CCTTTATCCAATGATAGGGTGCGCTGCCCCCACTGTGGAGCAGTCCAACGGGCAGGCGCTCGCTTCTGTTCTCAATGTCGCACACCCTTACCCTTATTGAAAATAACGTAGGAGGATCACATGCCCCTGAACACCGGACAGATCGTCAACGAACGATATCGCATCGCCCGTTTGCTGGGACAGGGCGGGATGGGGGCCGTCTATCGGGCCTGGGATCTCACGCTCAATATCCCCGTGGCTCTCAAAGAACTGCTGCCCGATCCCTCGCTGAGCCCTTACGAGCTGGCCGAGCTTCGAGAGCAATTCCGCCAGGAGGCACGGATCCTGGCCGGATTGACCCATCCCAACCTGCCCCGCGTCACCGATTTCTTCGAATGGAGCGGTAATGTCTACCTTATCATGGACTTCGTCGAGGGTGAAAGCCTGGCTGCTCTTATTGAACGCCACGGACGCCTTTCCGAGGAGCAGGTCGTCCGCTGGGCCACCCAGCTCCTGGACGCTATCGCGGCCTGTCACGCGCGCAATATCCTCCACCGCGACATCAAACCGCAGAATATCATCATCCGCAGCGACGGTCAGGCCGTCCTGGTGGATTTCGGACTCGTCAAATTGTGGGATCCCAAGAAGCCGCAGACACAGCGTATCATCCGGGGCATGGGGACACGCGAGTACGCTTCTCCCGAACAGTTCGGGATGCGGGGCGCCCATACCGAGCCCCGCAGCGATATCTACAGCCTGGGCGCCACCCTCTACCACGCCCTGGTAGGAAGGGAGCCACCTTCGGCGCTGGAACGCATGGCGGGCCACAATCGTCTCGTCCCCCCCCGGGAGATGGGTGTCCAGGTCCAACCCCGCGTCCAGGCCACCATCATGCAGGCCCTGGCTCTGAGTCCAGAGGAGCGTTTCCCAACCGTGAGCGGCATGACAACGGCCCTATGTCCACCTGCCGAGATGCCCTATTCCTCCGTCCGCGAACAACCTCATCCTGCTCCTACACCTTCTCCAACACCGCTACCTACCGCCCGGGTACCGGAGCAGCCCCGTACCCCTCCCGTTCGATCCAGCCGCTGGCCCCTGGAGCTGGGTACGGCCATGGCCGTGGCCCCCGTGGGCACCCTTATCCTCCACGGCATACTCTTCGGTGATCGTTCCCCTGCCGACCAATACATCGGGCTGGCGATAGGATCCCTGGTTCTCGGGGCGTTGGGTTGGTTCATCGGTGACACCATCTTTCAGGCGCTGACCATGCCCGATCTACCCACTACCGACCGCACCGAGCGGATGCCGGGCAACCGGCCCACACAAAGGCTGGTCATGTCCACGCGCAAACTCATGCGCAACCTCAGCGCGGGGCAACAGGCAGGCCTCTTGGCACTCCTCGTCGTCATCGCGGCGGCAGGCGCCTGGTTCCTCGGCCCCGTCATCGCCGACATACCCTTCTTGTGGGATTACCTGCCTTCTTACGCGATAGCGGCGCCCCTCGTCTACGCAGCCACGGGACGCCGTTCTTTGCTGGCGGGCTTGGCCCACCTCCTCGTTGCCGTCGTCGGAGGTGTGTTGCTGAAAGCCAGCGTAGGAACCACGACCGAATTCGTTGATCTTCTGCTGGCATCGGTCGTCAGTGCGGCGGCTATCGCGGGCCTGGCTTTCTTGTCTGCCAAGACCGTGTTGCGTCGTTAGAGAGGAATTCATTACAGTGAGAGGCCCATGATCACTTGCATCTATTGCGGGTATATCAACAAACCCACCGCCCAGTATTGCAAACAGTGCGGGCGGTCCCTCGCTGTCACGCACCAGAGCTACGCACCTCTCCATTCTGGTCAGGCGCTCAAGGGGGGCGATTACACCATCTCCCAGAGGCTGGGCAAGGGCGGCATGGGCGCGGTTTATCTCGCCACGCAAACCATCGCCGGACGCCAACGTGACGTCGTCGTCAAGGAGCTCCTCGACTACGTGAACCCCTCTGAATTCCAAAGGCATGCCGATTATCAGGAGGCCGTGCGGAAGTCACGCCGGCGCTTCGAGGAGGAAGCGGGGACTCTCGCCGATCTGCATCACACAGGCATCCCGGATATCTACGATTACTTCACCGAGGGGCAGCGTAATTATATCGTCATGGAATATATCGCCGGCAAGGATCTCCTCCAGGGGCTCACGCACGAGGACGAACAAGGGCGCTACGTCTCCGGCGCCCCTCTCCCCCAGCCACTGGTTCTGGAGTGGGGCATCCAGCTCTGCCATGTTCTGGAATACCTCGCGCGCCAGAATCCGCCGGTTATGCACCACGATATCAAACCCGCCAACGTTATCCTTGACGCGAACAGCGGCACGGTGCGCCTTGTTGACTTTGGGACGGCGAAGGCACGCCTGATAGCCCAACCCGGCGGTCGTGTAGGCATGCAGAAATCGAGTATCTACGGCACCGAAGGCTACGCCGCCCCCGAGATGTACAAGCAGATTTCGAGTCCCCGTTCCGACGTCTACTCGTTGGCGGCAACTCTCTATCATCTATTGACGGACGACGATCCTCGCGAGCATCCCTTCGACTTTCCAGAACTGACAGCACTCGACCCGGATCTCGCCGATGCACTGGGCAAGGCGCTCTCCGACGACGTCAACCAGCGCCCCATCGCCTCCGCTCTCCGCGCGGAGATGGAATCCCTCGCCCACCCCAGCCGTGTGCAGCCCTTCACCTTTGAGAGTAAAGATGCGGCCTTCAGAGCCGAGGATCTCGTTCCTTTATGCGACCGCTACTGGGATGAGGCGCGCAGATACCTCACCCAGGGCGATTTCCTCCGCTGGTTCCGGCGTCTCCACCGCCACGACCTCCTCGCCTTCGTGCGCAATTCGCAGAGCCTCAAGGACCGCGACGCCCAGTTGGAGACGCTACTCCACGAGCTCGATCCCAATCTCGCCCATCCCCAGGTCATGCCCGATAGGAACAAATTGGATTTCGGCGTCGTGGCACGTGGCGAACAAACCGAAGAGATCATAACCCTGGCTTTGGCGCGACGAGGGTACACGCGAGTACTGCTCGCACCCCGCCAACCCTGGATCGAGGTCGAGCCCACGACTGTACAGCTTTGGGGAAGCCCAGGGAAACCTCAGCGCACCACCGTCAGCGTCAGGGTCAAGACGGAGAAGCTCCCTATCGGAAAACATCAAGGGACCGCCATCGACCTGAGCTACGACTCCAAAGGGCGCCCCATCACCGCAGAGGTCGAGATCGCCTTCTGGCCCAGCGTGTTGCGGCAGGCGGGCCGCCTTCTCATGCAAACAGGGGTCCTCCTCGGCAAGATCGTGTATTGGGTACTCTGGGGACTCATCGGATTGGTACTGGGTATCGTGGTAGGCAAGTTGCCCAATAAAGACCTCCCTGTTTCCCAGATCGTCCTCCCACTCCTTCTCTACGTCTATCTATTGGTGCTACTCATCCTCCTGGATGATCAAATGACGCTCGCCTTCGTCCTCTGGCTGGGGTCGTGTGTGGTGCTGCGACTCGTGCTCCAACCACGACTATCCCCATGAGGCAGGAAGAAATAATTACAAGTACGGAATACGGAGTTTATCCAGAACTGGCCCGGCTCATTTCTGAGCATCCATAAGGGGGTAACCAATGGCACTCAAAACAGGACAGACACTGCAAAACCGATATCGAGTCGTCGCGCTGCTGGGACAGGGGGGCATGGGTGCCGTCTACCGCGCATGGGATATGCGCCTCAAGAAACCCGTGGCCCTCAAGGAGATGATCCCTCAACCTGGACTCGATGAC